>NZ_BTPU01000069.1:0-35500 GCF_036985595.1 Vallitalea maricola
CTTGATTTCCTCTAAGCCGTAGCTTGGATTCTCGAGTATTGACTCAATATTTTTTACTTCACTCTTGATTTCTTCTAATCCGTAGCTTGGGTTCACAAGAATTGATTCAATGTTCATTACTTCGCTCTTGATTTCTTCTAATCCATAGCTTGGGTTCAGAATGTTGGATTCAATGTTTGATATCTCACTCTTGATTTCCTCTAATCCATAGCTTGGGTTCTCTAACAGTGACTCAATATTTATTACTTCGCTCTTTATTTCTTCTATTCCAAAACTTGAGTTTTCAAGGATGGATTCAATGTTTGATATCTCACTCTTGATTTCCTCTAATCCATAGGATGGGTTCTCTAACAGTGATTCAATATTTATTACTTCGCTCTTTATCTCTTCTATTCCAAAACTTGAGTTTTCAAGGATGGATTCAATGTTCCCTACTTCATTCTTGATTTCTTCTAATCCATAGGATGGGTTCAGAATGTTTGATTCAATGTTTGATATCTCATAGGATGGGTTCTCTAACAGTGACTCAATATTTATTACTTCGCTCTTAATTTCTTCTATTCCAAAACTTGAATTTTCAAGGATGGATTCAATGTTCCCTACTTCATTCTTGATTTCTTCTAATCCATAGGATGGATTCTCTAACAGTGATTCAATATTTTTTACTTCACTCTTTATCTCTTCTAACCCGTAACTTGGGTTTTCTAATGTTGACTCAATATTTATGACTTCAATCTTGATTTCTTCTAATCCATAGGATGGGTTCTCTAACAGTGATTCAATATTTTTTACTTCACTTTTTATCTCTTCTAACCCGTAACTTGGGTTTTCTAATGTTGACTCAATATTTATGACTTCGCTCTTGATTTCTTCTAATCCGTAACTTGGGTTCTCTAACAGTGATTCAATATTTATTACTTCACTCTTGATTTCTTCTAATCCGTAGCTTGGATTCACAAGTATTGATTCAATGTTAATTACTTCGCTCTTGATTTCTTCTAATCCATAGCTTGGGTTCAGAATGTTAGATTCAATGTTTGATATCTCACTCTTAATTTCTTCTAATCCATAGCTTGGGTTATCGAGCATTGATTCTATATTTATTATCTCACTCTTGATTTCTTCTAATCCATAGGATGGATTGGTTACTTCGCACTCTATGTGTTTGATTTCCTTTTTGATCTCTTTTAGACCATATTTAGGGTTATAAAGTATCTTTTCAATAGCTGCTACTTCACATTTTATCTCTTTTAATCCAAATAATGGATTAGTAAGTAATTTTTCAATTCTTTTCAATTGTTTTTTAATACATTTTATATTACCTTGTGATTTACTTAACCAACATTCAATGTCTTTAATTTCTATTTTTATTTCTTCTAAGCCAAACTCTGGATTCGTTACCCAATATCTAACACAATTTAATTCTCTCCTAAGTATCTTTAATAAGCGTTGTAAATATTTAATTTCACAATCACGGTCTTTAGAACAATACCATATTGTATCTTCGTATTTTTTTTTAATATAAATCACTCCTTTACAATTTTATATTTTTTCATATGTTTAATCCTTTAATAGATACTACTGCATTATTTATCCCTAATATATAAAATTTTTTCAATTAGTACTTTTTTTACTATATGGCTTGTATTATATTATTAATATCCCATTAATACATTATATTGAAGAATTCTTTAAACGTTACAATTAATCAGCATAAATATACTCGTATTAATATTCAATTACTCTCGCCATTCAATTAATCTTGGTTGTTCATCCAATATAGATTCATATTGTTCTTTCCATCCATACTTTGCCTCAGCGTCTAATACCTTATAACGATTATATTTCATTAATCGATCTTCATATTTTGCCCATCCATAATGCTTTAACCTTAATTGGCACTTAGCTGATGGTAACAATTTAATATTATAAGGTAATCTACCACAATGCTGCGGTTGTTCTAACCATTTATATGAAAAATCTCTTTGATATCGTATTAGAAATGGTCTATATGTTTTATGAGCACTCCAATATTTGTCATCTCTATAATGATTATGATCCCAGAAATCATATAATCTAAAATAATAGACATCAATCTGTTTTTGATTAATAAGCTGTTTTATTTCATGAACTATAGCTTCTTCAAATATCTCATCGGCATCCAGACTTAATATCCAATCTGGATTAACTTTTATGGTTTCTTCCCATTGTTGTTTTCTAAGTTCAATTTCATTTTCAAATTTTGATTTAGAATTTTTTATAATATGAATAGGAATATCTACTAATATTTGTTGACATAATTCCACACTGTTATCATGACTCCCATCATCAATGATGACTGCTTCATCAATGTATTTTTTTGCATGTGCAAGTACCTGTTCTAGGTATCTATCAGCTTCATTCTTAATGACCATTGATAGAACTAGTTTATTATTCTTTTCTTTATAATATCTTGTAAATGTGTTTTTCTTAATACTAAGCTCAGCATTCTTAAATTGATTAAGAAATATCTTTGCACCATCTATATCTGATTCTCTATAAATATGATAGGCAGGATTTCTTGTGTCTACAAAAAGCTTATGACCAAGTACCTTTGCTCGTATGCAAAAGTGTCTATCTTCACCCCAATAATCCACATTTTCTATCTCTTTAAAATTAACACCACTTAATAATGCTTTTCTACTAATTAACGTACACGCACCCAATCCTCCTACTTCATAAATACCAGGTGTATTTAATTTTTGCATAAATGCGTTAAATCTTTTTGTCATTTCTTCATTAGATAGTTTTTCTTCTCTTTTTTTATCCATTATACAATATGCACCAGATAACCATACATTTGGCATAAGAGGTTGGTTAGGATTCCATTTTGTCCAGAAGATATTGGATATTATATCTTTTTCTGTATGCATTAATTGTTCAATTGTTTGAGGGTGCATAAGTAAATCTGAATCAATAAGAAATAAAAAATCATAATTATTGTTTATTGCTTCTTCTATTATACGATCCTTATACCTTGCAACTTTCCATATTAAATCTTCTTTCCAATAGTGAGACTCATCATTGCATATATAATCAGCATTTTTAATACCATTTATTACACTAACCCTACTCTCTCTATCCTTAAACTGATATAGTAACTTGCTTGATACTTCATCACTATTATCATCATAAAATAAATAGTCTATATCTATATTTTTTCTAATGGTGTTTTTTAATGACTGCAAAAATAGTTTTAGTATTTCAGGCTTTTGGTGTACAGGACTAGCTATAAGAACTCTCTTATTACTGGTTTGATTCACCTTTATATTTGATTTATTCGATATATTCTCTATTTTGGATAGAGCTATTTTTTTGAATTGATTATTATGATGAATAGCTTCAAGTTGTAGCAAACCGTATATACCATATTGATTAATTAAGCCGTCAAGATTTTTATTTGTTTCTTCATGAATATTCTCCATTTTCATACGTTGTACAAGAGATATATGGAATACTCTTATAGATAATAAAGCTTTGGGTTTCCAATTATTTTTTATTCCCATATAATAACGATATCCAAGAAGAATGGAATCATCTTCATATCCTTGTTTTCCCTTTAGAAACTGTACATCATAACCACCTATTTTTTTTAATATTTCGGCCTTATGTATGACAGGGTGAACGAGTCCTTCACAAATTTCATCTTTCGTTAATTGAGGTAATAATGATAATAGTTCTTCATAGCTAGATGGTATGTCGGTACTTTTTATGCCTTTTTCCTCAGGATGTAATTCACCATAACCTGTTAATATTCCTGGTGATATCATAGGCTCATTACTATTTTCTAAGTAATTTATAATTGTCTTTGACCAATGAGGTGTAAATATCATATCTAAATGAATTTCCGAAATGTATTTAACTTCTGGCATATTTACCCATATATATTCAAAACATTTTTGTCTACCTACAGGTATGCCAACATTCTCTCCATCTCCAAGAATGATAGACCGAATAGGATACTGCTGTAAAAATAATTCTAACTGTTTTTTTTTCAGAAGACCTTGATTATACACAACTAACACTTGATCAAGTGTACTTTTGCAAAGACTATTTAAACAAGCATGGGCCATCTTTAGATCTTCCTTGTTCATTATCATTAATGGTATTGTATGAGCAATAATAGGCATATAATCCCCCTTAATTTTATATTATTTATTTTCCTAAATATCTTATTTTGTTGAAGTATATGATTGAAGTATATCAAAGAATTTTTTATTATGTAGATATATCTTATCCTCTGGTTTGTACTCACCAGCTATATCATTATATTTTTTTGCTTCTTCAATATTACCTATTTTGTAATAGCAGGCACATAATTCCATATTTGGTCTATACCCCCAACTATCGTGTGTCACACTTGCCCATGTTTTAGGTTTTTCCAGTTTTGTTGCCTCTTTATACCAATAGATTGCTTTGTCATACTCCTTGTATATTTTAAAATGTTCTCCAATCATACAACAGATTTCAGCTCTAGGTATACCAAACTCAAAACTCCTTAATAAACACCTTAGGGCTTTTTTATCCTCTTTTCTTATATAATAACATTTTGCAAGATCCATACATGCATCCAGATAATAAGATATAAATTCACCCTCCGAATCTAAAAACATGGTGTAAAACTTAATCGCTTCATTAAATTTTTTATTTGCATATAATTCTCTAGCATAATAAAAGGTATTCCTATCGTTTAACCCCTCGTTTTTTAATATGTTCTCAAGTATTTTTAAATTCCTATCACCACTACTATGCATTTTTCTATGAGTTATACAGATATCACTATTAAAATATTTACCATGTATTTTTACATATTCATGTACAGGATTTTCCCATTCATAATTCTTACTTCTCTTAAGTAACCTTTCTCGTGTGAAAGTTGTTTTTGGTGTACCTTTATCATCTACTTTAATATTGTATTTCATCATAACAATGTCAATTTCTGGGTTCATTACTTTTTTTAATTGTATTAATTTCTCTCTATCCTTTTCAAGTAATACATCATCTGCATCTAACCACATAATATATTCTTTTGTTGCTTTGGAAAAAGAATAATTTCTTGCAGCTGCAAAATCATTAATCCACTGAAAATCATATATCTTTGTTGTATACCTACCTGCAATATCTTTAGTTTTATCTTTAGATCCCGTATCAATAATAATTATTTCATCTACTATATCTTTAATCGTATCTAGACATCTAGCTAAAGTATCTTCTTCATTTTTTACAATCATACACAAACTTATGGTTATCATATAGTCACCTACGATAAAATATCTCATAATATTTTATGTTTATATTCATATACCGTGATTACTTATAGAAGAAAACTAAGTTTTGTATACTGTTCAGACTGTGAATAAAATTCATGGCTTCTACATCTGTTACTCTAAGTCCTATAAATCATGAAACATTGCCCTCTAGACCAAGTTTGAATATCTAGCGTGTGAAATTTGTATTCATAGTCATTTATTCTCCTTCCCCCATAATCAATGCTTACTACAATATACATATAGCTTTCATTTTTGTCTTTTAGGCAAAAGAATCTCAGCATTCTGTTCTGGATATAACTTTACTAATTGCACTCGGTCAAAAGACAAATAAGCAACAAACGAAATATAATGATTTTTAGTCATCTCATGTTTAATAATTATATTTATATATATAACTCTACTTAGGAGTAGATGTACTATCTGTTATTATGAGATTAGGCTGGAAGGAAACAACTTCTTCTTTTAATTCTTTTTTATGTATAATATCTATCAACATTTTTGCAGCTTCCTGTCCCATTTCATATGTAGCATTGCCACTTCATATGCTCTCAAAGCGTTAAAATCATGCATGTAAGCAGCATTACATATGTTAGTTTTTAATCTATATTTTCAATTTAAGCTCTTTTTTAAATCCATAATAACCCATCAAAACAATCCATACATAAGCTAATGTCTTAGGTATCATCAGTATACCTATTACAGGTAATGTATTGGATAAAAGGACAACAGGAATGTAAAATCCAAATGATAGTACAATTGCCAACCACATAAAACGAAATTCTTTGTCATTATGTTTCTTAGCTTCTTTATAGAATAGATAAATAATAATTAATCCTAGTAGTGCAAATGGTATATTACGGTAAATACCCCACTCATAGGATGCATTGTGTAGTAACCATTGATTCTGTGGAAACATACATAAAACAATTCTAAGAATAGCCAAACTATAGATGACATATGTAAAACTACTATACTTCTTAATATCATAACGTAATCTCCATATATGATATAAGATAACATAAAACACTGTCATAGTAATAGAAGTAATCAGTTTGCCAATACCAAGTGCAACTGCATTCGCTTCTAATCCTGTAGTTAATAGACCATATGCTCTTGGTATAAGATGAAAGGCATCACCACATCCTAAAATTATTGCCATAAAACCAAATAAGCGATACTGCACTTTATTCCCACTATGTTTCAATATGAAAATACCAATTGTGATAACTGTTCCTAGATAGAAAAAATCTAAAATTGTCTCCATGATTCCTTGCATAATAATACCTCCTTATGTCATTTGAACATTGTTCATTTTTATTTATAAAATAAATGCCTATTAATTTATGGCATTATTTTTTATTATATTTATATATATAAGATTCTTCTCAGTGTCTCTATAAAAAACTGTATATCTTGTTCTTTTCTACGAAGCATATCTAGCATACAATCGAATATAAATACTGATAATCGTTCCTTAGTAAAAGTACCTGTCCAAACACTAGACTTAATCGTCTTTTCTTCCGATAGAATCTTAACAAAGATCGTCTGTATCTTTGAAAAAAAATCGTGCTCTCTCTTTCTTCCAAAAGACTTATCACTTGATTTTAACAAAGATAATTGCTCTAACCAGTTTTCTTGGAATTGATTAAGATATAAAAACAGATTGTTATATATTTCTTCTATCTTTTCTATAAAACTTTTATCCATTGTTATAGATTTATTAATATCAATAAATGCATTTTCCCAAAAGTCCTCAACCACTGAAAAAAGCAACTCATTTTTGGTTGCGAATGAATTATATACTGTTCCAATAGAAATATCACATTTTCTAGCTACTGACCTAATATTAATTGCAGAAATCCCTTCTTTCAAAGCAATCTCTTTTGCAGCACTTAATATTTCTTCTTTTGGATTGTCAGAAAACTTTTTCATAAATATAACCTCCCATCTGAACATCGTTCAAATAAATTATACCATAATAATATTATAACTACAAGTTGAAATCAATCTGTATAGTATAATCTTAGTTCTTATAAATTAACTCTTTTGATAAAAGCTTTTGTTCTTTCATTCTTAGTATTACCAAATACCTCTTCTGGTGAATCTTGCTCCACTATAACTCCACCATCCATAAAAATAACATGATTGGCAACTTCTTTTGCAAAGCTCATTTCATGAGTTACTATTACCATAGTCATGTGTTCTCTAGCCAAATCTTTTATGACTTTCAACACCTCTCCTGTAAGCTCAGGGTCAAGGGCTGAGGTTGGTTCATCAAAAAATAATACCTTTGGATTAAGTGCTAGAGCTCTTGCTATTGACACACGTTGCTGCTGTCCACCTGATAGTTGACATGGGTAAGCATCCTCTTTGTCTGATAATCCCATTTTGACAAGCAACTCTCTGCCAATTTTATAAGCTTCTTTTTTGCTCTTTTTCTGTACATGAATAAGAGCATCAGTCACATTCTTCATTACTGAAAAATGAGGGAACAGATTAAAATTCTGAAAAACCAAACCATAATAGCTGTATATATTCCTTAACTCCTTATTAGAAGCATATTTCACTATTCCATTATCACCAGTACTTACAGCGCATTCTCCATTATAGAATATTTCACCTGAATCAATTCTTTCTAACATTGTTGCACATCTAAGCAATGTTGATTTTCCTGAACCTGATGGACCAATTATTGCCACAACTTTGCCTTGTTCTACATTCAAGGATATATTTTTGATTACCTCAAGGTCATCAAAGCTTTTTTTAAGATTATTTATTTCTAATAATTTCATTTACAATGATCTCCTATCTATAGTAATCCAAATTCTTCTCTATTTTTTCCATTACTGTCGCTACTATAAGGTTAAATACATAATAGAAAATACCCGCTACTACAAATGGAATCATATTTGATTGTGCAGATGCTATAGCTTTGGCTGCTGTAAACATCTCTGAGAAAGATATTACAAAAGCTAAAGAAGTATCTTTTACAAGTGTTATGACTTCATTAGTTATAGAAGGTAATATTCGTTTCATAACTTGAGGCAGGATAATCTTAATAAATGTCTGTACTCTATTGTATCCAAGAAGTTTAGCTGCTTCATATTGACCTACAGCCATAGATTCGATTCCACCTCTATATATTTCAGCAAAATATGCTGCATAATTCAATGAAAAACCTATGATTACTGCACCAAAACGATAACTTCTAGGCATACCTATCCCAAATAAATAATATGGTCCAAAATAAACCACCATCAGTTGCAGCATAAGCGGTGTTCCACGCATAATGGATATATATATCTTTATAATGTTCCTAAGTATAAGGTTTTTAGAAATCCTTCCTATTGATACTAATAGACCAAGAGGAAGAGATATCACCAAAGTAAGAGTGAATATCTCTATTGTTTTCAGCATACCTTCACCTAATTTAGATAATAAAACTAGTAAATCCAAGGTTATCCCCCTAACATTAATAAAAACGTAATACTGTGAAAAGAGGCTATGCCTCTTTATGTATAACTATTTCTTGATGGTGGTGATATCTTTTCCAAACCAATCAGTAGAAATTTTTTCTAGAGTACCATCATCAGCCATTTCTTCTAATGTTGTTTGTACTTTATCTCTTAGCTCTTCATTTCCTAGTAAAAATCCAACTCCATATCCTTCAGAAGCTAAAGATTCATCTAATATCACGAAGTCAGATTTCTTTTTCTCAATATGATAACCTGCTACAATATAATCCATTGCAACTGCATCAACTGCTCCTGATTGAAGATCCATCAAAGCCATGTTATAGTCTGCGGCTTTTATATAATCTCCAAAAGTATCTACTAGGTCTTGACGTTCAGATAATGCAGCTTCTGCACTGGAATCAGCTTGTGCTACAATAGTTTTACCAGCCAAATCAGCAAAAGTTTTAATATCTGAATCTTCTTTTACAACAAATACTTGTTTATTAGACATATATGCATCTGTCCAAGTATAATTATCTTCACGTCCAGTAATTGTAAATCCATTCCAAATACAATCTATGTTTCCAGACTTCAATTCCATATCTTTTGCATCCCAAGCTATAGGTTGTAGAACTAGCTCGTAATCTAAACGTTTTGCAACTTCAGCAGCAAGGTCAAGATCGAATCCAGTAAATTCTCCATCATCTCCAACAAATCCCATTGGTGGGAAATCTTGATCAAATCCTACTGTGAAAGTGTTTTTTTCTTCATCGCCTTCGCCATATGTATCGTCTGTAGTTTTTTTGTTTGAACAAGCTGTAACGCTTATTAGTAAAATGATTAGTGTGAATAGTAAATAACTCTTTTTCATAGTTGCTCTCCTTAATATTATCTCTTTTATAATTGTAAAGTAATTTCACCCTGCTATGTTATCACATTATCATATTAAAGTAAAGTTCAATTATTCTCTTAACCTCTTAATCACCAAAAAGTTTATTATCATATCTTAATTTAGTATATGATAATTTAATTAGTAAATATTTTTATAATCTTTTAAAAGATACTTACAAAAAGCAGGAAGATATCTATACTCTAATCTTCCTACTAGATTTATAATATAATTTATTTATTTAATATCTATTGCTTCCACTGGACATTGTTCTTCAGCATCCCTAGCATCTTCTAATGTATTGTCTGGTATCTCAATATCCTTAGCAATCGCTTTTCCTGTTTCATTATTCATTTCAAATATTTCTGGACATATACTTGGACATAGACCACATCCAATACAAGTCTCTTCATCAACAAATCCTTTCATAATCAATAACTCCCTTCTAATCAAGATATCTATACACTAATTTAGTATTCTCCAATTAAAAGATTATATTACAATAGATTTGATTATGGTAACTTATTTCCTGCTGCTCTATATATCTCATACCATTCTTGTCTAGATAAATTAACATCAGAAGCTTTGCAAATGTCTTTTAATCTCTTAAGATTAGTTGTTCCAACTATTGGCTGTATCTTAGCAGGATGTCTTAAAATCCAGGCTATAGCTATAGCAGTATTAGATACTTTCTTGATTTCTGCTATTTCATTTATTTTATTATTTAACTCTGGAAATTTATCGTTATCTAGAAATACTCCAGAAAAGAAACCATATTGGAATGGTGACCAAGCTTGGATTGTAATATCATTAAGTCTACAAAATTCTAAAACACTACCATCTCTATTTATAGAAGGATCTATCTTCATATTAACATTTAATCCAGAATCAATTATTCCTGTATTAGTAATACTAAGCTGTAATTGATTGATTATTATTTTATTCTTAAGATATTTATTTAGTAACTGTATCTGCATAGGATTTTGATTACTTACTCCAAAATGCTTTACTTTTCCACTTTCATAAAGATTTGAAAAAGCTTCAGCCACTACTTCTGGCTCCATTAGTGTATCGGGTCTATGAAGCAATAATACGTCTACATAATCTGTTCTTAATCTTTTTAAACTGCCTTCTACAGATTCAAGAATATGTTCTTTAGAAAAATCATAATAACCTTTTCTAATACCACATTTTGTTTGAATTATAATATTTTCTCTAATACTTGGATTCATATTAATAGCATCAGCAAAAACTTCTTCTGATTTTCCACCACCATAAATATCTGCATGGTCAAAAAAATTAATACCTTCTTCTAACGCTGTATTTATATGTTTTGAAGCTTCAGTTTTTGATAAATTATTTATTCTCATACACCCTAATGATATTTCGGATGCATTAATTTTATTAGATATTTTTATATTTTTCATAAGCTATCTTCCTTTGTCTATGATTCTAGTATTTTATTCCATTTTTTTAACTCATCGTTATCTGTTCCAACATTAGTTACTGTAACATTTGGATACTGCTTTAGTCTTTCTCTTACTTTCTTAGCAGTCATCATTACTTCTTTGTTTTTTGATATTGAAGTACCTTTTATCTGCTCATATAATGCTCCATCATTAATCTTAACTGTTATTTCCTTATCTCCAAATTCTTTTAGTTTCTTTAATAATGTGAGTAATGCCCAATGAGTGACAATTAAAGGCTTTTTGTATTCTCTCCAAACAGATTCTTTGCACACAAGTTCGTCATTATCATATATGCAATATCTAACTTCTATATCTTCATTTTCTTGATAAGTTGAAATCCCTACTAAATAAGCTGTAATCATGGTTACCTCCGTTAGTTATATAGTTTACCTTAGTTTAACACTTGTATTCATTTTTATCAATTATAAGTTAGTATAGTTTTTTATTCATTTATTCATATTGAATAAACCCAAGACTTTCATATAAAGTCTCAGTTATGTAATAAGATCTAGGTAATCCTTTATCATCTTGGTAAGCATAGATTGCCAGCTTCATTTGTTCACCGTATTTTCCATCGCAAAAACCTTTATAGTAGCCAAGTTCTCTAAGCCTCTTTTGAACAGCATAAACATCAGAACCAATGTTACTAGGTTTCAAGGTTCTAAAACCATCTCCAAATGGACCATATGGTCCCTTAACTATGGTAACCTTCGTTCCATAGGGGATATATTTCTTTAACTCCTTAGCCTCTTTATTATACATTCTAATACAACCTTTTGAAAGTCCACTACCTATACTCCACGGCTCATCTGTACCGTGTATACCGTATTTCCCCCAAGGTACATTTAACCCCATCCATGTTCCACCAAATCCTTCTCCCCAATTAGCTTTGCTTACAATGTTCCATGTACCTAGAGGCGATGGAGTACTATACTTACCCCCAGAAACTGGATATTGCTTATATATTTCATTCTCTTTAAAAACGTACATGATATAAGTATCAAGGTCTATATGTATAAAATAAGGATTATTCTTTTGGCTGAAAAACACCTCCAACAGATTTTCATTGGTCTTTTTCATACATATAAGGTTTGCTACACTCACAGCAAGTATTATAGATAATACAATTTTTATGTACATATATTTCATACTACTAATCTCCTTTAAGAATGTACTTAATAATACAAACTTGTTGCATCATATTAATAATATGAAATATAAACTGTCCATTATAACAAAAAATTACAACAGTATAAAAAAAGTTCACCTAAGTGAACTTATTTTATACTATAATGTCTTGAAGGATTTTCTATATGTTCCATAATTTCTTCTTTTCATATTGTCCAATAACTATTTTTTCCTAGCTATAATATTAAAATGCCTAGAAAAATAATTAGGATTTTCCATGTTATACTCTGTTTGTTCTATAGGAACGTTGATGAAATCAAAATGAACAAAATATTTTTTTATATCTTCAATATCTACATAAAAATGAGGTACATCCTTCTCAGTTTCGTGTTCATCTCTTAAGATGGTATTGTCATCAATCCTTTTATAATCATCAGCGTGTTGGTATGACCAAGTATTTTTAGAAATAAGGGTTATGAATAATTCTCCTTTACTCTTCAATACCCTTTTTATCTCATCTAGAGCTTTAATGAACCCTTTAGTATCTGTATGATAAATAACGTTATATGCTATTATACAATCAAATGTATCATTTTCAAAAGGCAATTCAAGCATATCACATACTTGTGTTTCAATATCCAGATGTTCTTTTTTAGCCCAGCTGTTAAGATGATTGATTCCATATTCAGATAAATCAACTGAATTAACCCTAAAACCGTTTTCTGAAAAAAATATGGAATGTCTTCCTAATCCACAACCTAAATCAAGGAACCTATTAAATCCTTTTGATGCCCACGAATTAGCCAAATAGCATGATTCTATTGAAGGGATTAACCAGTAGTCATCTTCATTCTTACTCCAATCCCAAGCTTTTGATTTTATCATAGTTCTACCCCTTTCTATTTAACAATAAATGTATATTACCATTACTTATAAAATAATACAAATATATATGTTAAATATACTAAAAATCATTTGCTAATAGAAACTATGATTTGAAAAATTCATATCAGGTTTTGCTAATTTTAAAATGAGTAATAAAAGTTTACTTTTCATCATATAATCGTGAGGCTGAATATAAAGTTTGGTTATTTAACATAACTTTCAATATTTCTTGGTCAGTTTCCTTCATACCATTTCCACCTATTTGCCCTATACTACTTATTGTATCTTCTATATTATCTTTAACAATTCCTTCACCTGGTTGGAAAACTCTATTATCCATAGCTAATTCATGTGCCATTATCGCTGCATCCACAGCAGAAGCTATCTTAGCTGCACATGAAGGTTTTGCACCATCACAAATCATCCCTGATACATTTGCCAAGGTGTTAGTAATTGTTGAACAAATTTGCTCATATGTACCATTATAGAGATATGTAATTCCAGCTCCACTACCACAAGCTGCACTTACAACTCCGCAGTATGCTGATAATCTGCCTATTTTTGTTTTTTGATGAATTGCAATGAGGTTGCTAAAGATTAACGCCCTTATTAAATGCTCTTCATCTACTTTTAAATACTTAGCATATTCAATGACTGGTAATGATACTGTAATACCTTGATTACCACTTCCTGAATTTATGATAACAGGTAAAATGCATCCACTCATACGGGCATCTGAACCAGCCGCAGTAACTGCCTTTGCCATTGTTTTTATTTCATGTAAACTGTTTTTTAACAAATTTGAGCCAACATTAGCTCCATAATAATTTTTTAATCCTTCACAAGAAATATCACTATTATACTTTATTTGTAACTTTATAATATTTTTAAGTTGACTAAGTTCAACTGTATCTGCAAATTCTTTAATATCTCTAACATTTAAACATGATCTATCAATCAAACTTCCATTAATATCTTCTGAATTATATAGTTTCTCTAAAATAACTTTATTATTCTTCTCTATTCTTACTATATTTGTATGAGTGTGCACTACTTCTACCAATGCACTATTATTTTGAGATTTAACTTTAACGATTATATGCAAATTAGCCTTACTAGTTAATAGCTCTACCTTACAATAATCAGTATTAATTAATTTTTTTGCCTCATCTATATTATCCTGAGTTACATCAGTTAATACTTCAAGCTCTTTTTCTGGTTTTCCTCCAATTACACCTATGATAGCTGCTGCTTTTATACCTCTCAGATTGCCAGAATTAGGAACAACAGCTCCTTTAACATTCTTAATGATATTTCCACTACTCTGAACAATAATTTCTTCGGGCAACTCACCTAAAACTTCCCTAGCTTTTGATGAAACATAAGCAATACTTGTGGGCTCTGTACACCCCAAAGCAGGAACAAGTTCTTCTTTTAATATGTTGATATAATTAATTATGTTACTTTCTGAAATTGCCATTTATATTTCACTCCCTAGTTTTCCATAATCACTTTGCATAAAATTCTCTTTCATGGAGGAGACATCCTTAATTAATATTTGTTCACATAAATTATAATCTTTATCTTTTAGTGCTTTTAATAATTTAATATGTGTTTCAGCATTAGCTCTACCCATATTTTCTCTGTTTTGCCATGTATCAAAATAATATTGTGTAGCACCTCTTGAACAAAACTTTAATATTGATTCAAGCGTATTATACATCCATTGGTTATTACTATAACTACATAACAAAAGGTGAAATTCCATATTTCTTTTCCAATGTTCAATAATATCATGTTGATCTATCATCTCTATAGTCTGATTTATATGTTGTTCTAGCTTATTAATCATATCCTCATTAATCCATTCTTTTGTTTTTCTAAATGCGGCCAATTCAACAACTACTCTAAGCTCAAGAACATCATGTAATTCTTTAGGTGTAATTTGAACTACTTGATAACCTAAACGAGGAATACTATTTAAAATATTTTCTTTGCAAAGCTCAACTAAAGCCTCTCTTATAGGTGACTTACTTACCTCATATTTCTCTATTAACATTCTTTCACTAATTATAGTATTAACAAGATATTCACCTTTAATAATATCTTGAAAAATAAGCTCATATACTTTATCTTTAATACTCTTATTATCTTTTGCCATCTTTTAACTCCCCTTTTTAATTGACTATCCTTTTACTGCACCAGTTGATAGTCCTGCTTTTTGAAATCTCTGTAATATTAAATATACCACTATTATTGGTACAATAGCAAATGTTGTTCCTGCCATTATTACAGGCCATGGTGTAGATAAACCATCACTGACTGGCAGTAATGATATTGAAACCATTAAAGTATATTTGGGTGTAGAACGCAAATATAATAAAGGCCAGAAAAAGTCATTCCATCTAGCAATGATTGTTAAAGCTGCCCATGAAGCTAAAGCAGGCTTAATAATTGGCACTATTATTTTTGAATATATAGCAAAATCTCCACATCCATCTATTCTTGATGCTTCCATGATTTCTGTAGGGACATCTACAATGTACTGACGCATATAGAATATACCTACTGCAGTAGCAATCCTAGGGATAATCAGTGACCATAAACTATTTATTAATCTAACTTTTCTCATGATTATAAATAGTGGAACTGCCCCTACTTCTGGAGGAATAAGCATTGTAGCTATCACAAAATAAAATAAGAATCTTTTTCCTGGAAAATCGTACTTCGCAAATGCAAATCCAGCCAAAGAACAAAAAAACAAAGTTGTGATTGTTCCTAATATAGTAGTAAAAAAGCTATTATACAGATTAGTCCCAACAGGAATTATATTAAATACATTTTTAAAGTTTTGTAGTGTAGGATTACTAATCCATAAAGAATTAAATCCACTTATGCTTTCGTTAGGTCCTTTTAAGGAGATTATACACATCCAAATTATAGGACACAAGCAAAAAAATACGATTATGCCAAGTATAATATAAACCAAGGCTGAAAATAATTTTTTCTTCGTCATATATGTACCCTCCTTATAAATTACCTTGTTTTCTCATAATACGAAATTGAATAAGAGATACAATTAGTAAAATTAATGTTAACATACATCCAATCGCAGATGCATATCCCATTTTAAATAAATTAAATCCTGTATCATACATATATTGGAAAAGTGACACATTAGATGTTCCTGGACCCTTTAATATATATGGTTCATTAAAAATTTTCCATGAATCTACTGTTAGAGTAATAAAGCAAAAGAACAGTATATTATATAGACTTGGTAACGTTATTCTAAAAAATTGTTGAAATATATTTGCACCATCTACTGTTGCAGCTTCATAATATTCTCGTGGTATATTAAGTAATCCTGATAATACTATAACAGTAAACCATGGTGTATTCCTCCATATATTCAAAATAATTACAGGTACTTTAGACATTTTTGTATTAGTAAGCCACCCAATGGAATCTATTCCAAACAAACCTAAAAATTCATTAACTAATCCAACATTTTCATCAAACAGCATACTAAATATAATTCCCATTGCTATTGCAGCACAAACATTAGGTAAGAATGTAACCGTTTTAAAAAAACTTCTTCCTTTAAGACGATTATAATTTAAAAATGCTGCAATAATTATAGATAATAGTAGTATAAAAATAACACCTGTTACCCAATAAATAAGTGTATTACTTATAGCATCCCAAAACATATAGTCTTTAAATAGTAGCTTATAATTATCTAAACCTACAGACTTAGGCTTTCCAATACCCTTCCATTCAGAAAAACTAATAACAACAGTCCATAACATTGGAAATAACTGAAATATCAAAAACAACAAGAAAAATGGAAGAATAAATAAGTATGGATATTTATATTTTTTTAACGTTTGTATAATTGTCATCTTTATCCCTGCCAATCTTATATTTGTTTTTCAAGGACTTTACCCGTAGATAAAATCCTTGAAGTTAAAATTGATTTTATTTAATTAATTCAGCTTTACCTATTTTATTTCTTAAATTTTTACCCATGTTTTTGATTGCCTCATCCATTGTCTGATCACCTGCAACATATTTTTCTAATTCTATACTAATAATATTATCAGCTTCTACATCTTGTGGTGTAACAACTAAATTAGTTGCACCATTCTCTAATGCTGCTCCTTCTATTTCCCTAAATGATTGACCTCCATAAAATTTTGAAGGTTCTTTCCAAAAATCATCTGCTAACAAATCTTTTGTAATAGGGTTTGCATAAGGTGCATTTTGTTCTTCCATTGCATTTACCCAATCTTCTCTTGCTTGTGCATCAAAATGGAAATCATACCATAATTTCTTACATAACTCTGCATATTTTCCACCTGGTTTATTAACAATAGCAAAATAAGATGAAACTGGAGCTCCTGCAACACCAACATTTTCAAACACTGGTGCACTTAATACTTTCCAATCTCCTGAAGTTTCAGTAACATTTTTCCTTAAAAATTCATCCCAGAAAGCTCCAATATAAAATGTTGCAACTTGGCCTTCTTTTACTGCATCGTAAAGAGCTGGTTCAAAAATAGGAGTTTTTAATAATAATCCTTCTGAGTACATTGTATCAAGGGTATCAAATGCCAATTTTGCACCTTCATCTGTGTCAATAACAACTTCTCCATCATCATCCCAAATTTTTGCATTTGCTTGTGGTAATAGACCTCTTCTTCCATAATATCTCCATGTTCTGCTACCTGGATCAATATAGGATAAATAAACTTTCCCATTACTTTTTTCTTTTAGTTCTCTACCAACTTCTATATACCCTTCGATGGTACTCATTCTTGATGGGTCAATATCATACTCTTCAAATAATTTTTGATTATAAAATAGTACTTGTGGTCTCACTGATTCTGGTAAAGCATATATTTTATCTCCTACTGTGGCATCATTTGTAGCACCATCTACAAGCTTGTCTTTTAAAGGTGTTATAAAATCTGCTACATCCATTAATAATTCACCTTGTCCAAGATCTAATAAGTTAACAGGATCGATATAAAGGGCATCTGGTAAATCTTCGTTAGCTCCTGATGCGTATGTCATTGTAATTTTTTCTCTTGAATCTGATGCTCCTTCAGTTTGTACAATCTCTATGCTTACTTCTGGTGCTATATCTCTATTTCTTTCTAGCCAAGCATCAAAATATTGTTGAAGATATTGTGGCTGTCCATAACCGTAAATTACTAGCTTTCCTGCTGGGAATACTTTTTTAGCATCCTTTTGTTCTTCTCCTGTACTAGGTGTATTAGTTGTAGAATCTTTTTCTGAACTCTTATCTCCACATCCAACAAATACTCCCATTAGTAAAGTTACTAACATCAAAACAGCAAAAATTCTTTTCTTCATAGTTAACCCTCCATAATATAATATTTTTATTTTTTGGTAGCGTTTACTGCTACATTTACACGCTTATAAGAAATTTCTGTAGGCAATGTACAATCAGCACCTAGGATAAATTTTTGTTTCCCAAAAGAATTAATTATAGATTTTACTTCTTGTTCTATTTCTTCATCAGTACCATCTACTAGTACACCAGCTCTGTTTTGTAATCCTCCCATTATTGTTACATCGCCAAATAATTTTCTTCCTTCTTCCAAAGAAATATTGTCTTCGTAAATACCCCAGTTTACAACATCTGATAATTTTATATATGATTTATATCTATCTAGATTTAACTTATCTTTACACATATGTAGAATATTATACCCATTATTTTGTTTAACTGTTTGTAAAATCATTTTATCAAGTGGTGCTATATACTTTTCAAACTCTTCATCTGTAAAATAATAATTTTCTCCACCTAATGCTGCATAGTATATACCATCTAATCCTATTTCAATATACTTTTCTGCTAATTGACACATACCCTCTGTTATACGTTTATAGGCATCAATCATAGGAGTTTTATTTTCTCTCATATGTGTACAAAACAATTCTCTTACTGGTTCATAACCATATATAGCTTCTATAGGATGTATAGAAGAAGCAACTGTTCCATGTAATGTACCAACCATAAAAGCATCTGGTTCACATTTGTCCAGTATTCTTTCAATCATTTCAATTTGAGCTGCCATAAAATCATCTTTTATTGAAATAGTTTTTATCTTATTCCAATCATCAGGTGTTTTTATGTCACCCATATATGGAACAAGATTTTCATTCATAATTTTAAAAATATCAGTATTTGTTTCTTTGAAGAATTTCAGATGAGATTTAATACCTGCTTCTCCGAAAGCTTCTTGTTCTGCAAAATGTAATGTAAAACAAGAAGGTACATGATCCACTTCTTTACCTTTGATAGCTGCGATTACTCTTTCTTTTTTATTCATAATTACCTACCTTTCATCTACTCATAGAAATAAAAACAATATTATCAAATAACATATATCAATAATGTTTGTACTGATATTACCAGTAATATTATTACTGTTATTATCACTAATAATATCACCAATAATACTAGAAGTCAATACTTTTCTGAGATAGTCAATTAACCCTTTACAAAAAGCGATAATAGCAATTATATAAACATACCTGCAAAAGCTTTATAATATAATAAAAAGGCATGTATGAAATATCATTATTTCACACATGCCTCATCTATTAACTAATATCTACTCTATACTTTTCTAATTCTGAATTTTACACTTTCAAAATCTTTTAACTCCGGCAAAGTTAATCCTAAGTTCATTAATTCATCTCCACCAAATATTCCTTCTAATCCATCTATCTTATAATTAAATTCTTCATTAAGCCCTCTACACCTTACTTGTTGGTCAACTGGATTAGGTTCAGCCAGAATAGTTGTATAGAATAAAGTTGCTTCAGTCTTATCCTTAGAAACAAAAATCCAAGCTCCATTGTTTTCTTCAAAAGGATTATTTAATCTATAATAATCTCCATATTGGATAAGCTGTCTATTTTCTTTATAGAAATCAATTTGCTCTTTTATTTCACTAATCTGTTTATCACTATATTTTGTAAGATCAAGTTCATAACCGAAATTACCTGACATAGCCACATTCCCTCTTGTATTAAGAGGTGTAGTTCTTCCTACTTGATGATTAGGTGTACTGGAAACATGACTGCCCATAGAAACAGGTGGATAAACCAAACTAGTGGAATATTGTATCTTTAATCTCTCTATAGCATCAGAATCATCACTAGTCCATATCTGAGGCATATAATATAAGATACCTGGATCAAATCTTCCTCCACCTCCAGAACAACCTTCAAATAGAATATCCTTATGTCTGGTTACAATCTCTTCCATAATATAATATAGACCTAACATATATCTATGAGATGTTTCCATTTGTCTGTCCCTAGGCAAGTCCATGGACATAACATCTGTTAAATATCTATTCATATCCCATTTTACATATTTAATTGGTGCACTTGAAAGTACTTTGGATACTGATTCGATAATATAGTCACAAACCTCTTTTTTGGATAAGTTTAGAACTAATTGATATCTGCATGTAACTCTTTCTCTATTTTCAACATGCAGACACCAGTCACTATGATTTCTATACAGGTCACTGTCAGGTGATATCATTTCTGGTTCAAACCATAATCCAAAATCCATATCCATGTTTCCAACATTCTTAGCTAGTTTTTCTAGTCCGCCTTCAATTTTATCAGTATTCACATACCAATCACCTAATGAACAGGTATCATCATCTCTTTTACCGAACCATCCATCATCTAAAACGAATAATTCAACACCTATTTCACTAGCTTTTTTAACAATATCTTCTAAACTTTCTCTTGTAAAATCAAAATATGTAGCTTCCCAGTTGTTAATTACAATAGGTCTTTGTTTTTCTTTCCATGTACCTCTCATTAAGTTTTCTCTATATAGGCTGTGATACTCACTTGACATACCACCAAGCCCTTCATTAGAATATACCATTACTACTTCTGGTGTCTGGAACCTTTCTTCTGGTTTTAACTGCCAAGAGAAATTCAATGGATTAATACCCATTAATACTCTAGTTCTATTGTGTTCACTTACTGATACTTCACCTAAGAAATTACCACTGTATACTAGGTTAAATCCAAATACTTCTCCATTTTCTTCTGTAGTATCAGGTGATATAAGTGCCATGAATGGATTATGTACATGACTGCTAGTTCCTCTTGCACTTCCAATGGATTGGATTCCTTGTACTAATTGTCTCTTGACAATTTGACGTTCTCTAGCCCAAGCTCCTGATAGTTGTAATAACTCATAATCAGAGTTCCTATAATCAACACAACAACTTTGTGCATTAAGTACTTTTAATGTTTGATATCCTTTATTTATGATCTGTACAGATTTTGTTATAACATTTCTATCATTGAATACTGTATAGTTCAATACTACCAAAAGATTGGCAACTTCATCTATCAGTGCTATCTCCAGTGTCTCTGCTTCATTTTCATCTGCATAAGTTGCAGGTAAGCCTTCTAATCTTTTTTTGCCTTTTATTATCTTATGAGAATCATATTTCAAATCAAGTATTCTAGAACCATTATTTTGTTCAATACTAAGAGCACCGCTTCTTAGATCTACATGACCAAATGTTGGATATTCTAGTAAAGCTGAATCAAGTGCATACTGATCGTTTTCTTCATTAGGTATTATACTCCAACTTTTTGCTTTGTTAGTATTAATTACATTATCATTGATATTTCTTATCTTTTTACCGTAATAAAGATGTATTAGATTATTGTATTTATCCGCTTTTAATATATAACTTACGTTTTTTCCTTGTATATGGAATATTTTTTTACTCTCATTATATTGTATTCCCATATCCATTTCTCCTCTCAAAGATATTTTACTATGAGTTTACCTTATTTTTCATTACCTTTACATGGTATTATGTATAGTTTATATGGTATAATGTTGGCTAAGCATTAATTAACTTAATTTTGATGAAGGGAATTAAACTCATGTATAAAACAATAGGAATGGTAGCTCATGTTGATGCAGGCAAGACAACACTTCTAGAACAAATTTTATATTATACTAATTCAATAAAAGAAGCTGGTCGAGTTGATAATAAAAATACTGTCCTTGATTATCATACTATTGAAAAAGAGAGAGGTATTACCATCTTTTCTGACCAAGCTATAACTACTTATAATGATTGTACATATCAGCTGGTTGATACTCCTGGTCATGTGGATTTTTCTACTGAAATGGAGAGAGCCATTAGGATATTAGATTATGCGATAATAATAATATCTGCTGTTGAAGGAATAGAAGGTCATACTGAAACTGTTTGGCAACTTCTTAGGAAATATAATATACCTACTATGTTTTTTATTAATAAACTAGACAGAGTAGGTGCTGATTTTAACAATACAGTTAAGGAAATAAAAAATACTTTCACAAAAGATTTAATGGTTATCTCTACTGAAGATACTAGTGAAAACATTACCTACTTACTTGATAATCCAACAAGTGAATTAATAGAATCTTTGGCTGACTATGATGATGATATATTGAATAAATATATAGATGGAATAGAAATAGAGAAGGAAGAATTAGTTAATACTGTAAAGAGATTGTTTAATGATAATGTTATATATCCTTGTTTATGTGGAATTGGTTTGAAGGGTATTGGTATCAAGGAACTGTTAAGAGCTATAGATACTTTAACAATCTCTGGACATACAGATGGTAATGGTGATTTTCCATCAGGAACTGTGTATAAGATTAGATATGACAGTACAGGCAATAAGCTTACTTTTATAAAATTACATAATGGTTCACTTAAGGTTAAAGATACCGTAACTCATAGTATTATGGATAATGAGATTACAGAAAAGATTAATGAAATAAGAATATATAATGGGACTAAATATACTCTTTGTGATAAAGCCTGTCCTGGACAACTTATTGCAGTAACTGGTCTTGGTTCATCTTATATTGGTGAAGGAATGGGTGATATAGAGGATTATAATGATTTCTTGTTGATACCTACGTTAAAATCCAAGGTGATATATGATTCGGCTGAGAATCCTAAAGAGATATTAAAGATTTTTACAATGTTAACAGAGGAAAATCCTTCTCTTGATGTTTTATGGATAGAGGAATTGAAGGAAATACATATAAAAGTAATGGGTACTATTCAGCTTGAAGTATTAACTCAGATTGTATTGGATCGTTTTGGTAAAACTATTGATTTTGGAACTCCAGAAATATTATATAAAGAAACTATCGCTAGTAAAACTTATGCTTTTGGGCATTTTGAACCTCTGAAGCATTATGCTGAGATAGAGTTTGATATTGAACCAGCTACTAGAGGTTCTGGTATATCAATTGATTCAGTCTGCAGTGTGGACGTATTACATACAAGGTGGCAGAGGTTAAGTCAGAAAAACATTCCAGATGCTTGTAAGAGAGGGATTCTTACTGGTTCGCCTTTAACAGATGTACATATTACCCTTACTACTGGTAAATCTCATGTTAAACATACTAGTGGAGGAGATTTTCGACAGGCTACTTTTCGTGCAATAAGGCAAGGGATTGAAAAAGTTGATAATATACTTTTAGAACCTTTTTATCAATTCAAGGTGAAGATTGAAAAACATCTGTCGGGTAGAGTAATGACTGATATAACTAAGATGTATGGTAGTTTTGATTCTCCTGTTTCGATGTATGAGCATGTTATGATTAGTGGTAGGGTTCCTGTTTCGACGGCGATGAATTATCCTAGTACGTTGGCTTCTTTTTCGTCTGGTAAGGGGAGTATTACGTTTGTTTTTGCTGGGTATGATAGATGTCATAATACAGATGAAGTAATAGAGAGATTGGGGTATGATAAGGATGCTGATAAGGATTATACTTCTACGTCTATTTTTTGTTCTCATGGGAAGGCTTATGGGGTTAGGGGGAGTGAAATAAATGGGGATTAATGATTTAGTGGTTGACGGTCGTGTAGGTAGTATAGGTGAATATTTCGTCAGCCGTTAAACGTCCGTGTTTAAAAGGCTGAGTTTGCCGTCCATGGCTCACTGCTTCATATTCACCTATACTACCTACACTCGGTTGTTCAATGTTTCAGTTATTTGTAATGGTTGCACCTCTTGTTAATTTTTAAATTCTAATGTCACTAAATTAAATTTCAATTTCGATTTAGTTTAGTGAAAAAATTATATAACTATAGCAAACAAATTATTAGGATGAGTATATCTTTACTTAATTATTCTTTATTATAATTAAGTCTGTATTCTGCTATTAGAAGGTCTACCATTCTTCCGTAGCTTTGGACACCGTCTTGTTGTTTGTTTAGTTTGAGGTAAGTGTTATTTATTTTTGTTGAGGCTTTATCTATTGGTCCAGAGTATTTTTGCCAGAAGTCGTTGTTGTCTTGTAGGTCTCTTAGTACTCCTTCTGAATAGGTAGCTTTTAGGGTATAGTATGCATTGGTGTCGTGTTCGTAGAGTTTATTCATGGAATGAATAAGGGCGAGCATTGTTCCGGAGTATTGGAAGTCTGGGTCTGGGTGGGCTTTACAGGTCAGGTAGGCTATATAGTTGGCTTCGTCTTCTCTGGCAAATCCTCTTTTATGTGCCATTTCGTGGCATGCTGTTGCGGGGAGTAATACATCTGTTCTATCTTTGTTTACATTAGCTTCAGCTGTGAATGGGAAGTAAATGCCAGTAATGCCAGAATAGGACATTACTTGGGAGAAAACTACACCTTTGGGAGCACCGTAGCTGCCGCTTAATTCTTTGTATATATCTGAGATATTGTCGTAGCCTTTATGTGCTCGATTGAAGACGTCTTTGTAGCCCTTTGGTATATACATTACGCCATTTTCATCTTCTTGAACTTGATTTCTTAGGTCATTAGCTTCTGTAATTAAGCTTTGGCATAGACCTGTTAGTTCTTCTATTGTTGCATCTTGTACGTTAAGGTTGGCTATTTCAGAAAAGGGTAGTCTATAATAGTTGAGACCCCAGATTAGTACAAATATAAAATATCCTACACTTATGAATATCAATATTTTTCGTAGGAAATTTATTAGTATATATCTTTTTTTATTTTTGGTTTTTATTAATGTTCTTATTATATTTACTAGCTTGTATATAAAAAGTGCAATAAGAAATATTATAAGTAGTTCGGCTATTGAAACTGGTATAATTCCTGTTATGGTACTCAGGAATTGGCTAATGTAATGATATATACCGTTTGAATAATATTTTTCCATAAATGCTGGTGAAGATTGTGCTATATTGGTTAATAATATTCCAATAGGTAGTAATAATATAAGGCTCCACTTAGAAATACTCTTTAATCTATCCATACCTGATTCCAACTTTCTAATTTATTTTATGTCAGCTGAACCGTCCCCTTGTCAGCAAACATTTCCATGTCAAGCTTTTCTGAATTGGTTTGGAGTAACATTGTAATACTTTTTGAAGTATCGAATAAAACTCTGTGAACTGTTATATCCTAACTTGATTGCAATATCTTGTATTTTCATGCTTTTATTATTTAATAATAATTCTTTTGCTTTTTCCATTCTTAAGTTGGTTATATAATCAAAGACAGTGATTCCATTCTCTGTTTTGAATAATGTACTTAGATATCCTGGAGATAGATATACGTAATCAGCTATCATTTCCAAGGATAAATCTTTATTGTAATTATTTTTGATGTATTCTTTTACTTTGTTGATTATATTGTCGTTTTGCATTACGTTCAATTTTGAAAAAAGCTGGATGCATTTTCTGATGATGCTGTAAATTAATTCGTACATTTCATTTAGAGTTTTTGCTTCATTTATTTTAGCGAATATTTCTCTATTGGTTATGCCTATATCCTTCATACTAAAGCCAAAGTTAGTCATTTGTTCTATTATATTTAAGCATACTTGGAAGTAGACATATTTTATATAATCTATATTTTTGATGCTTCCTTTTAGTCCTTCTGTAAGCTTTCTTAATGCAGCAAAAGCTTTTTCTTCATCTTGTTTCTTTAAGTAATTCAATAGTTCTTTTTCTATACTTTTATCGTAGAATATATTTTTCTCTATTTGCTGTGGTACCATATGTGATAATATTTTGTTATTGCCTACGAAAAATTTGTACTCCAGTTGTTTTTGGACTTCCTCGTAATGTTCATGTATATCTTCTAGATTATTGAAGTCATCACTTAGAGATACGGTCAAAGATATATTATCATTATTAAAATCTTCATGTATTTCTGTAAGTAATGCATATACTTGGTTAATATCCTTGTTGGTGTTCATAATTATCAACATTCTTTTTTCATTGATTTTACTTATTATTTTTTTTATATCAGGCTTATCAAAGTATTTATCCAATCTATCTTTTATTTTATTATTCATATTGGTGTTTTCTAGTTCTATCAACATTAGATAGTGGCTTGTGAAACTGAATTCAACATCTAACAAATCTAGTACTTGTTTGAAATTATCTAGATCAAAAGAATTATTGTTGATTATGTCATTGATGGAATGCTGTTTGAAATATGGAAATACATATTGGTAATCATTATTCAATTTTAGGTTTTCAGTAAACAAATAGGCTATTACATTGTCAATAAGCTGATAATCATTTTTTGAATCTATAGAATCTATCTTAGTTATCTTATTTATCTTTTTCATTAGATTTCTTATAGGTTTATATAAATAATCTGAAAAGAAATATGTTAGAATCAGTGATATCAACAATATAATCAAACAAGATATAATATTTAATTTAGTTAAAACATTTGAAGTTTGAAATAAGTCCTTAGATTTCTGACCCACTACAAATGTCCAGTTATACTTGTTGGATATACTTTTCCAAACATATAGATTCTCACCAAGATATGATAATTCCAGATTATTTTCGCTTTCCCCTGAAATATCTTCTAACAATTTATCATTCCACTCATCATTATAAAATTCATCTGAATAGATGATAGAATGATTATTATCAAACACAAAATATTCTAGTCCATCTGTAGATTCAACTATTAACTCATCCCAAAAGTTATCGTAGTTAATATTAACTACAATATAAGCATTTTTTTCTCTATTGAAAGAATAGAATTTCTTAATATAACTAAATATATTCTCGCCTTTTACTGTTCTTGATGGAGTAACATAGTTTACTCCATCAAATTTTATATCAAAAATTGCTTTGTCTTCAAAATTGCTTTTGTCATATTTTGAATCACTTAAAATAATATTTTCTGAATCATTGAATAGATAAATTGAATCTATTAATTTATGTGATAGAGCGTTTTTCTCAAATAAACTTAACGCATCTCTCATAAACAAACTATAACTGTTTGGATATTCATTGGTGGTAACCAGCTTCCAAACACTTTCGTTACTAACAAATTGGTTTATTAGTGCATCCATTTCCGTTAATTTTTGTTCAACCATGAGTCTTTTTTGATTAAGAGAACTTTCTCTAGAAATATTGACCTGTTTTAATAAATGGTCGTTACTGAATTTACCAATTATCGTTGTAATCATTATTACTGGAATCATTATAGAAATTGAAATTACAAAGAAAAACTTGTAGAATGTAGCGCTTTTACTTTTTTTATTGATAACATTTAAATCCATGACTCTTTTCAACAAAATCCACCCCATAATTACGCCTATCTTTAATAAAATTAACCCATTATAATAAAAAAGATTTTAAAAGTATCTCTATTATATCACAAATTTCTACAAAAACATACTAATTTTTACAATTACTTTTGTCAATTACTTCCCTAGATTCCATTTCTATCTCTATTGGTTCTCTTCCTAATTCTTTTACCAATAATAGATGTAATTCTTTAATTATATCCTTATATTTTGGATCATCAGCAAGATTATTGAATTCATTTGGATCTTTTTCCATATTAAACAACTGTCTATCAGCGCCATTATTACTGTCTATTTCATTAAAATATACATATTTATAATTACCTTTCCTAATCATACAGTGTCCAGCTGCGATATTATGTGCGTAGTATTCACTGACAGAATAATTTCTCCAGTTGTCATCTTTACCATTGATTAGGTCAACCATAGATTCTCCATCCCAATCTTCTGGAGGTTCTGCTTCACATACATCACATATTGTTTTTATGACATCCAGCAGATTACAAACTTCTGTTTTTCTTGTTCCATTACACCATTTTTTAGGCCAGCTCACTATCAATGGTACTTTCGCAGAACAATCATACATAGAGTTCTTCCACCATAATCCGTGGTCTCCCATATTTTCTCCATGGTCACTGGTATAGATTACTAACGTATTATCTTTTATTTCTGAATCATCTAATGTACTTAGTAGTTCTCCTACTTGCTCGTCGAACCAAGTCACCAGCCCATAATAGAGTTCTCTACCTTTCTTAATGATAGATTCATCCACTTGGTCATTCTGGAATGCTTTTCTCATTATTTTATAATGTTTTGGTAAAGATTCTATATGTCCTTCTGGTATCTGTGGCATAGGAACTTTATCCCTATACATATCATAATATTTTTGTGGGACTATTAATGGAAAATGAGGTGCTAAATAGCCAGCAATCAAGAAAAATGGTTTATCGTCTTTTTGCCTGTTCTTAATTACATCGCTGCATATCTTTGTAACCATTTCATCATGTTCCATTACTCTGCTGTTATCATCAACGTAAAAATCATTGAACCTTCTAGATAGAACACTTTCTTGCGCTTCGAATTTTCCATCTGATAAAGCTATCCTTTTGTTATATTTCTTTCTTACATTGGTGTTGGTCCAAAATGGATATAGTTCTTCAAATCCGTATCTTCTATCTTTTGCATAGTGCATTTTCCCACCAAGATAGCAGTCATAATCTACATCTTTTAAAACTGTAGCTAGAGATACTATATCATCACTCTCCAACATGCTTTCATTACTCCATGCACCGCATTTATTTATGTATTTTCCAGCAGTTACAGATAGTCTAGCTGGAACACATATAGGGGAAGGGGTATAACAATTTTCAAACAGTACTCCCTCATTAGCTAACTTATCTAGATTAGGAGTTTTTACTATATTATTTCCTGAAGCTCCAACAACTGAAGCTGCATGTTCATCTGACATTATAAATAAAATATTAGGTTTTTTCATATTCATCACCTCAATCAAATACCCAGTCATTTTTCTCCTTTGACCAATTAACAAGTTCATCATGTAATGTTTTAATCAATTCTGTGTTTTCTTCTTCTGTGGCTATATTATTCATTTCTAGAGGGTCCAATTTTAAATCATATAACTCTTTTTCATTCATCTGATCATATATATATTTATACTTTTTTGTAATGACAGCTCTACGAACACAACCTAGCTCTGGATTTCCTGAATACTGACAGAATACCTTTCTATCTTTTATTTCTTCGTTATTATGTATCACCTCATAATTAGATGTTCCATCTAAATCATTAGGTTTATCTATGTCTAATTCATCTAATAGTGTAGGTAGTATATCTAGATTAGACATTGTACCTTCAATCTTTCTAGGCTTCACATTTGGTATTTTTATTAGTAAAGGTACATTGACAGCTTGTTCATACATTTCCATTTTTTGATACATACTATGCTGTCCTAGATGATCTCCATGGTCACTAGTAAACAATATGATTGTATCTTTCAATAATCCTTTTTCTTTTATCCTGTCTATCACTTTGCCTATTTGATCGTCTACATAATTAAGAAGTGCCAGATGTGCAGACCATACTTGTCGCCATTCTTTTTCTGTTACATTCTCAGCAAGTTGTGCAGGTACTCCATCTCTTCTATTGAAAGGCTCGTTTTTAGCTATTTTACCAACATTGTCAGGTAGAACTATATCATCTGGATTGAATTTATTGATATATTCTTCTGGTACTCTAAGGGGTGGGTGTGGTGCCCAATAGTTAATGAACAATGCGAAAGGATTATCCTCGTCAACATTATCAATGACATCTAGGCTTTCTCTTGTGAAATATTCATCTTTGAAGGTTGTTGTATCATGCTCCCATTTTGAAACATATGTATTAGAGTATCTCTTGTTGATGTAATCTCCATCAGCTCTTAGTTCTTTTACTTCTCTTGAATGTTTTTCATCTCTTTTTACTGAGATTCCTAGTTCTTCTATATATCTATTGTAATCTGTTTGATCTATCCACTTATCATATTTAATTCTATCTTTTAGAGCTGGTTTTACTTTTATATGGTCTACTCCTACATGGCTTACATTGTATCCATTCTCTTTAAGTATCTGTGGAAAAGGCTTATTGTCTCTAGCTGTTATTCCTTTCCAATCATTGAATACTACTCCATTTTTAGTTGGGTATTTTCCTGTAGAAATGGCTGTTCTGCAAGGAACACAAAGAGGGCATGTATTATATGCCCTGTTAAAAACTAAACTTTCTTTTGCCAACTTATTCAGATTAGGAGTAACTTCTATATTACACTGTCTCATTTCAATACTATCAGCTCTTTGATGATCAGTCATAATAAAGACTATATTATGTTGCTTCATAGCTTCTCCTCCTACCAAAATATTTTGTTTTCTCCTCTTAATTTTTCAAGTGCTTCCACAAAAAAATAATCTCCATAGATTATAGGTGTATTAATATACTTTTGTTTTGTATAGTTAACTGTTCCCATTTTTATTAATGCTTCTTCATCTTCATCCCATGCTCCATAATTCTCATATAAGGATTTTAATATACCTTCAGCATTTTTATAATAATATTCTTTTTGACTACCTTCCAGATATTTACACATCTCCAGCATTCCACTGGCTGCACATGCAGTAGCTGATGTGTCTTTTCCATCTCTCTGTTCTTTTGGAGCTCTGAAATCCCAACATGGAGCTTTATCATCTGGTAAATTAGCTAAGAAGAAGTCAGTAACTTGTTTAGCTTTTTCTAGATATCTTTTCTCCTTAGTGTATCCATAACCAATTGATAATCCGTATATAGCCCATGCTGAACCTCTAGCCCATGCTGATTCAGGTGAGTAGCCTTGACCTCCTGAAGCATTGAGTCTTTTCCCTGTATTAGGATCAAAACATACGATATGGTGAACAGAACCATCTTCCCTTATGAATTCTTTTATAACAGTATCTGTATGCGCCATTGCAATATGTTTGAAACGTGGATCTTTTGTTTCTTCTGATGCCCAATATAGAAGTGGTATATTCATCATACAATCAATGATAGCCCAGCCTTCACTATGGTTGAATACATTATTGTTCCACGCTCTAATGAAATTCCCCTTTATATTGAATCTACCTGCTAGATGGCTAGCTGCTATAAGACTTCTTCTTTTAGCATCTTCATCATTAAGTAACTTATAATGTGCAACCGATGATAATATCCACATAAACCCTACGTCATGATGTATATCTAGAAAGTTGTTCAAATCATAATCTAATTTTTCTTCACATGATATTGCATATTCTTTTAACTTATCTTCTTTTGTATCTTTATAGATTAACCATAATAGGCCTGGCCAAAAACCTGCTGTCCACCAGCCTGATCTTTGACTATCGTATTTTCCGTCTATTGATACATGAGGAAAAGTATCTTTTATTCTATCACTTATTCTTTCTACTTTTTCTACAACCTGCTCCCATGATTCATCATACCATTTTGCCATTGTCTATATATCTCCTTTACTATCCTTCTTAACCTTTAACTGAACCTAGCATTACACCTTTAGTAAAATATTTTTGTAAAAATGGATATACACAAAGTATTGGAACTACAGAAATCATAACAGTAGCCATTTTAAAGTTTTCAGGAGATGTAAAGACATCATCTGTGTCAATATTTGCTGTCGTTTGATCTAGCATATCTCTTAAGACCACTTGTAAAGTCCATTTAGTTTTATCATTTAAATACATCATACCTGGTAAAAATGCATTCCAGTTATAAACTGCATAGAATAACCCTACTGTCGCTAAAACGGATGTTGATAACGGTAGTATTATTTTAAATAATATTCCTACCTCACTACAGCCATCTATCTTGGCTGATTCTATCAATCCCATTGGTATATTTTTGAAGAATTTCATTATGATTAATAGATTATATACTATTATCGCTTTTGGTAACATCAATGACCATAATGAATCTATCATCCCGAACTCTTTTACAACTAGGTATGTAGGAATCATACCTCCATTAAATAGCATAGTGAACATTATGAACCAAAAGATACCTTTTCTACCTTTTAGATTTTCTCTAGATAAAGGATAGGCTGTAAGTACACTTAAAAACATACTTATCGCTGTTGCACCTACAGTAACAATTATAGAATTCAATAATCCTGAATAAATAATATCTTGTTTGAATGCTGATATGTAAGTGTTTAGGGTGAATCCATTAGGAATAAAATAGTAATTGGTTAATGTAACCTTATTAGGGTCACTTAAGGAATACATCAATACATACCAAAACGGATAAAACATCAATATTCCAATGATTACGAAGAAACAATAGTTGAATATGGTAAATGGAGTAATCTTTTTCCTAACCATTATAATAGTCCCTCCTCACCGATTTTCTTACTTAGTTTATCTGTTCCAACAACTAATACTAAAGCTATTACTGATTTAAACATGTCCACCGTAGCTGCAATACTGTATTGTCCTCTCTTAAGACCTGTTCGATAAACATATGTATCAAATATATCACTTATACTTTGTACTAATGGAGTCTGTAATACCATAATCTGTTGGAAACCTGCATTCATTACCTTTCCAATCCTTAATATCAATAGCATAACAATAATTCCTGAAATAGCTGGTAATGTTATATGTAATGTTTGTTTCCATTTACTAGCTCCATCAATACTAGCTGCTTCATATAGATTAGGGTCAATTTGAGTTAATGCTGCAAGATATACGATAGTTCCCCAACCAGATTCTTTCCAAATATCAGATAAAATCAAAATACCTCTAAAATGTTCTTTACTTGCTAATAGATTAACTGGATCATGTCCAAATAATCTATATATCTCACCAACAATTCCATATGTTGGTGAAAAAATGTTTAACATAATACCACCAATAACAACCCATGAAAGGAAGTGAGGTAGATAAAGTACTGTTTGACTGACTCTACTGAATCTGATACATCTCATTTCATTTAACATTAATGCTAAAATAATAGGTACTGGAAAACCAATTAATATTTTTAACAAACTAATTACTATTGTATTAGAAAATACCTGTTTAAAATCTGTGGAACCAAATACTGTTCTGAAATTATCTAATCCAACCCAAACACTATCAAAAATACCTTTGAAAATATCGTAATCCTTGAATGCTATAACTAAACCAAACATTGGTAGATATCTAAATAATACAAAATATAATAGGCCTGGAATCAATAATATATACAGCCATTTATTTTTCTTCAAATATCTCATTGTATCGCTAGGTGTCTTATTTTTAGTTTTTCTTTTTGCTATCGCCTGCATATTATATTCCTTTCTTAAGTATATAGTGTGTTTCAAAATGCTATTTCATCTTAAAACACACTATATCTATCAGTCATTTATTTTCTCGCTTGATATTTATCATTAATAGCTTTAGTTAAAGCTTCTCCACCTCTTTGATTCCATTCTTTAACGAATGAATCAAATCCTGATTCAATATCAGTTGCTCCTACAATCATTCCAATAAATTCTCTGTTTGTAAAATCAATTAAATCGGCTTCATATTTACTTGATTCATCTACCATTATTCCATCTGCTGGATTACTTGCTGCACTCTTCTTAGAATAATCAATGGCATCTTGGAATTCTGGTGATGAATGGTCTATTAATGCAGTTTTAGCAATATAGAATTTATCAATATCTAATTCATTTATTTGTGCATTATCAATAAGTCTTGTAACATGACCCTCTTCTTCTTTATAATGTTCTCCTTCTACTCCGTAATTGATAAATTTATTTCCTTCTTCTGAAGCTGCCCATGATAATAATCTTAATGCTGCATCTACATCTTTACATTCGCTGCTGATACCTGTTCTAACCCAGCCTTTAGCAGATTCTGTTCTAACACCGATTGGGGTATCACAACCACCTTTTAACACTGGACCATATACAAGCTCACCTTCTGGGTTCTTTTGAATAAATGGTGCATAATAGTTTTGGAAATTGTTTTTATCAAATAAGTGAATCTTTGTTTCGCCAGCACCAAATGTTCCAGCTTTTACTTTAGTTTTCCATCTACTACTATTATCAGTAACAAACTCAGGGTCAATTATTTTTTCATCATATAATTTCTTTAAGAATTTTAATGCTTCTTTTATTTCAGGTTGAACAGAACCATTTACTATTTGACCGTCTTTTTCCATCCAATAGTTAGGAAGTACTCCATAAGCACCAAATATATGATCCATGAATTTATCTACTCTACTATAACCACCCATAGCAAAAGTATCATTTTTGCCATTTCCATCTGGATCTTCTAGAGCAACTTTTTTTGCAAATTCATAATATTCATCAAGAGTAGTTGGAACTTCCATTCCAAATTTATCTAACCAATCTTTTCTATAAGCAATAATACTAAGTGGTCTTGCTGTACTATATCCTATAGAATATATATTACCGTCATCATGTCTCATAGTATCCCATACTTCATCTGATCTAGAAGCTTTTAATTCTGGATACTTATCAAAGTATTCATTAAGTGGTAGTAATGCTCCACCTTTTGCTAACTTATCTTCCATAGCATCTGTATAGAAATTCATGATGTCAGGTCTTTTACCAGAAGCTAATATAATATTTAATTTATTTTCAAGTTCTTTTGTTGTTACTTGAGTTATTTCTAATTCAGTATTTGTTTTTTCTTCTATATAATCTTTAGAAAATGATTTATCTTGGATATCTCTACTATGTAAAAATAGTTTTAATTTAGCAGGTTTATCACTTGTTTTGTTAGATTCATCATTTGCATCATTATTTTCATTCGACGTTACATTAGTATCCTTACTTGTATCCTTTTCATTATCTTTTTTACCACAACCAGTAAAACTAGCTAAACACATTGCAAGAATTAATAAAATTACTGTAAATTTTTTCATTTGATGTAACCCTCCCTGTTGTTTTCATAAGAATAATGGTTAAATTTTACAACCAACATTTATTGCGCGCATTGCTTATTGGATGATTTCACAATACATTAATTTTGCCCAACTTTCAATAATATAATTTTAATTTTATAGTATTATTTGTATTATTTACGTTTTTTTCATATTAAAAAATATTAATATTGTTGTGTTATATTAATATATCTCCCTTAAAAACAGGCATTTATATCATTTTTACACATATATGACTAGGGGACGTTTC
>NZ_BTPU01000070.1:0-57071 GCF_036985595.1 Vallitalea maricola
TGTTAGATGGCGATGGCTTATATTCATTTTCATCGTATTCTTATATTTACTTGCAAAATTCCAAAAATTTCTTATGACATACTATTCAGTAAGTTATGCTTTATCATGTTTTCTCCATTTACTTAAGATTATAAGTATTAATCCAATTATAAAAAGCAATATACTTATTACCCAAGGTATAGTGCTATATGTGTTTACTAGTATTTGTAAGTATTTTCCCCAACCAGTTCTCCATTGAACTAAATCATCTAATTTATTAATAACAGTTATATGAAGTGTTAAAAAAGAGGACGTCCCTAATATCATAAAAAACATACCAATTATAATTCTTTTCATATTTATTTGCTCCTAACATTAAATGCTAAGCTATATTAGTAATATATAGCTTAGCGATATAGTTTACAGTTGATGTTAAGTATTAATAATATTAATACTCAACATCTGGTGGACCTGTTGGTGGTGCAGGTGCAGTTTTTGGTTTTCCACTATCGTTATAAGCTGAGAAGTAATCGTCAGAAGGATTTACATGAGTATAATAGATACCGCTTTCTGTCCAGACTTCTTCAATCCATCCTAATGTTGCATGATAATATTTGGCTCCTCTTCGTCCTTCCCATTTTTCCTTATAATATGTAACGTAAGGTCTAGTAGCCCAAATAGTCCATGCATCTATTGTTGCCCCTTGAGAAATTGATGAAGAATAAGACGTAGTACTTGAAGCACTAGCGGATAAAAAGCCTTTTATTAAGTTTGATCCTTCAAAACCTATAGTATATGATATAGTTTTTGTTTTTGTGTAAGAGACTGTAATAGCCTGAGCAGAATTATAATTATTCTGTACAGCCCAACCAGTACAATATGTAAGGTGATGAGTTTCTGAAACTTTCTCTGGTTCTTTTACCCACGATTGTTTCGCATACCAAGGAATATCTCCTGGTGCCCCTTTAACTTCAATATTATTCACTAATGATTTATTATTTTTTTGAGCAACTTTTAATGATTCGAATTGAGTAGCCATTACATCAACAATAATATCAATGTTATTAATGAGATATTGATTTTCCTGAGGAGATAAATTATATTCTTTTAGTAAAGCTTTTTTTATTAAGTTTTTGTCAATAATTGCAATATTACCGTTATCATCATACAATCCGTTGTATAACGGTTCTCCAGTAATTTTCTTAACAGATTCTTTCATTCTAAGATTTTCATTTTTAAGATGTTTTTCACCTAATAATATAGTATTTGACTCACTATCTGCATATATAAAATTTGAAGTATATGCAAATAACAAAGAAAACATACATATAATAGGCAATATTTTTTTGATTTTCACAAATCATTCCTCCTTATTAATTTTTTCAATCTTGATTATATCATATAAAAAACAAAAAAAATGTCGAATTATTAGAATTGAATTAATTTTTTAATAAAATCAAGTAAGTTAAATACTAATTTTCTTATATTGAGATAACAGTTATAATTATCATTACTTAAAGATACTGTTATAGTTAAACATAATGTAACATCATTTTATATACAATTTTTTATATCAACTTGCATACATGAGTTCATATAGCAAAAATTATATGAACAGTGATTTTTAACCCTAAAATATAACCCAAAAGTAGGATTCAACTACAAATTTCCTAGTTCATAGTAAAACCACAAAAGTACCTAATAGTAAAGAAGATAAGAAATCACCATTTAAAATAATATAAATATTCTGGTAATACCCCGATTACTAACACAAATTAATTTTATTATTGACTTTAGTCTGTTGATTATGCAATAGCCTCAACAGGCTTCCTTCAACTAGTATCCAAAGAATAATGATTCTCTCCCCTAGAACAAAACTTACAATTAACCGAACAAGGCTCAGCATTCAAACCAATCTGTGCAAACACTATCCCCCTATTATTAAACTCACTTCTGCTCAACCTATCCGCCTTACACAAAATCGAATAAAAATCCTCCGAACCATTAACCACATTCAACAATCCTACTATCTCATTCCTATCCAACAATCTCTCATTATCATCCAATAGTCTCGATACATTACTGCCATCCTTACTACCCATGATTTCACCTCTCCACTAAAAAATTTTATCCTACATATATTGTACTTGAATTAAAAACTTAACTATATAAATATATTAATCTAATTTGTAATTTTTTATGGGAATTAAGAAGGAACACCAATAATTATGATTAAGTACTAAAAATGTAAGAAATATTCTTTAATAAAGATAAAAAATTCCTCCTATAACATAAGTCAAAGAAGGAATTTTCGGGCGTAAATTAATAGAAAGTTCTACTTTCTATTAATCAGTCTTTTAGATCTTTTAAAAACAGGTATGATTCAAATATCGAGTGTAGGGAGTATAGGGGAATATGGAGCAGTGAGCCATGGACGGCGAACTCAGCCTTTTAAACACGGACGTTTAACTGGCTGACGGAATATTCCCCTATACTCCCTACACGACCGTTAGCTTATGAATAAATACACCCAAATTTATTCAGCAAACTGCAAAGCAATCTCCATCATCTTAGTAAAAGCATTTTGACGCTCATCACTACTTGTCTCTTCTTTTGTAGCAATTGAGTCAGAAACAGTCAATATACAAGCTGCCTTTTTACCAGATACTTTTGCATTAGCAAACAAAGCAAAAGACTCCATTTCAGCTGCTAAACAACCATAATCATCTCTGTAGCTCTTGTATACTTCTGAGTCACTAGAATAAAATACATCAGAAGAATGTATACGGCCTCTAACAATAGGTATATTAAGCTCTTCAGCATGTTTTGCAATTTGTTCATTCAATTCTTTTGATGCTTCAATTACATCTTTATCATAACCATTTTGAACTTTTGCATAACTTGATTTTGACCATGCTTCATCAACTAAAATAACATCATATAGTTTTAAGTCCTTAGTATAAGAACCACAAGAACCTATACGAATAATATTTTCTACATCATAGAAATTAAATAATTCATAAGAATAAATCCCTATACTTGGCATACCCATTCCTGAACCCATAACAGAAATACGTTTTCCTTTGTAGTTTCCAGTATAACCGAACATATTACGAACGTTATTAAATTTTACAACATCTGTAAGATAAGTATCTGCAATAAATTTAGCACGTAAAGGGTCACCTGGCATTAGTACTGTCTTAGAAATAAGATTTTTATCTTTGCATTCAATATGTGGTGTTGGTATACTCATAAAATTTCTCCTTTACAATATAAATTATATATATATAAGTAGTTTTTAGTTGTTACTTATATATGTTAGTCTTATGAATAAACTAATTAGTTTATTCAATAAGATTAATCAACAAAAAGTACTTTGCATAAAGCAGGACGAGTTTCCTTTTTGTGGAATAATCTCAATGATATTATATCATTATACATACTTATTAACAACATAACTAGGACATATGTCTTTTAATAAAATTTAAATTTTTGTAAAAAGTTATTGGCATTTGCCAATAAAGGGTATATAATAGAGGAGGATAAATAAAATATAATAATGAATTAATTACTTGCAGGTATATATCCATTATTATTAATATAAAATGGAAGGAGTAATAAAAATGAAAATATGTATTTCAAGTACAGTAGATAGTATTAATGGTTTGACAGATGGAAGATTCGGTAGATGTCCTTTCTACGCTATCTACGATGATGAAACTAAGGAATATGAATTTGTAGAGAATAAAGGTGCTAAAGCCGCACAGGGAGCAGGAATCAAAGCAGCACAGATTGTAGTAGATAAAGATGTGGATGTTGTTATTACAGGTAATCTAGGACCAAATGCTATTAGAGTTCTTCAAGCAGGTAATATTAAGATATATAAGATGTTGGGAGATAAGATAAAAGAGCAGGTAGGATACTATAATGAAGGTAAATTGATTAGTATTGATAAACCTGGTGCATCACATATGGGAATGGGCAAATAAAGTAATAACTTGTTATTTAGAAAAATACTATAGAAAAAGAGGAATTTGTTATGCAAATCGCGGTTTTAAGCGGCAAGGGAGGTACTGGTAAAACAACTGTATCAACCAATCTTGCCAAATTAATTAATGTTAGATATATTGATTGTGATGTTGAAGAACCTAATGGATTCATCTTTCTAAAACCTCAAGCTATTGAAAGTAAGGAAGTAAGTATGCCAGTTCCTTATGTAGATGAAGATAAATGTATACATTGTAAGAAGTGCGTAGATATCTGTCAGTTCAATGCATTAGTTCATACTGACAAAGTAATTCTTTTTGAAAAGTTATGTCATGGATGTGGTGCATGTAGAGCGGTATGTCCGACTATGGCTATTGTTGAAAAAGATAGACCTATAGGTAAGATTGAAACGGGTTACAGTGATGATATGCAGTGCCTTAGCGGAACACTTAATGTTACAGAACCTATGGCAGGACCAATTATCAGTAGACTCAAAGGTATGATAGATGATAAGACTACAATTATTGATTGTTCACCAGGTAGTTCATGTAATGTTGTCAAGCCATTACTAGGTGTTGACTATGCAATATTAGTTACAGAACCTACAGAATTTGGTTTACATGATCTTAAAATTGCAGTAGAATTAGTACGTAAGATGAAAATACCTTTTGGAGTTATCATCAATAGAATGTCACAAGAAGAAAATGATACATTAAAGTATTGCAAAGCTGAAAATATTAATATTATTGGAACTATTCCTTTTGACAGAGATATTGCAGTTATGTACTCTAAAGGTGAACTTCTAATTAATAATGAAAAATATAAAAAGATGTTCACTGAAATAATGAGCAACATAGAGGAGGCTATAGGATGCAGCTTGTAATAATAAGTGGAAAAGGTGGAACAGGAAAAACTACTATTGCAGCATCATTTGCCTATCTTAGTGAAAATAGTATTAAATGTGATTGTGATGTAGATGCTTCTAATCTTCATATTGTTTTAGGCGGTGAAGATATTAAGAGCGAACCATATATAGGTGCTAAGGTAGCCCATGTTGATGGAGATAAGTGCACCTTATGCAGAGCTTGCGAATACATGTGCAGATTTGATGCCATAAAAGATGGTGTAGTAGATGAATTGAAATGTGAAGGCTGTGCAGCATGTACAGTGGTTTGTGATTATAATGCTATTACTATGGAAGACGAAGTTACAGGTGATACCATAATAACTAAAACTTCTAAAGGTATATTATCAAGAGCCCAGATGATAGTGGGTGCTGAAGGTTCAGGGAAACTAGTGACTGATGTCAGAAAAAATGCATTAAGTTATGGTAATAAAGACGATATGTACATTTTGGATGGTACACCTGGTGTAGGATGTGCTGTTATGGCTTCTGTTACTGGCTGCGATATTGCTCTTATTATTGTTGAACCCAGTCAATCAGGTCTTAATGATTTTAAGAGAGTACTTTCAGTAGTAGAGTTTTTTGAGATAGAACCATTAGTATGTATTAATAAGTATGATATCAATGAAGAAGTAACAAAAGATATATCAGCTTATTGTGAGGCTAAAAAAATTGATTTGATTGGTAAGATACCTTTTGACACTACAGTTGAAAAATCAATCAATGAACTTAAGCCTATTGTGCTATACGAAAATAGTGTGGCAGCAAAAGAAATTAAAAATATCTGGAAAAAACTTAATGATTATACAAAATAAAATCAAATAATAAATATTATTCAAGGAGGAATTTATAATGAAAGTAGCTATAGCAAAGGAAGGAAATGTAGTTTCAGGACATTTTGGATATTGTGAAGGATTTCAAATCTATGAGGTAGAAAATAATCAGGTTAAAGACACTACATTAGTAGCTAACCCAGGTCACAAACCAGGTTTTTTACCTAGATTTCTTGGAGAAAAAAATGTTAATGTAATTATTGCTGGAGGAATGGGTGCAACAGCTCAACAACTATTTAATGAAAATAATATTTCAGTAATTGTTGGTGCTTCAGGAGAACTAGATGAAGTTATTAAGAGATATCTTGATGGAAAATTAGAATCTACTGGAAGCGTTTGCCACGATCATTCACATCATGATGAAGGCTGTGAAGATTAATAGTCAATATTAGTTGCAAATGATATTTTTTTATGGATAGCAAAGAAGGAATATATTCTCCTCTCTCTACAATTTATTTATAAATTAGTTTTTGCTATCCATATTTAATATTATAAATAATAAGTGTAAAGGTGATATTATGGAAAATAAATTATTGATGATAGAAAAATTATTAAATGAAAAGGACATAAAATTGACTACAAGACGTAGGGCTGTGTTAGAAGTTCTTTTGAATCACCAAGAGCATTTTAGGGTAGAGGAGATATATGACAAATTAAAAGCTACTGGGATTGGATTTGCAACGGTATACAGAACAGTAGAATTACTGACTAAAGCAGGAATTATTAATGAAATAATGATTGATAAAGTTAATTACTATGAACTAAAGGTTTTTAGTGAAAAATGTCTGCATGTCCATTTCAAATGCAAAGAATGTAAAAAAGTATTTGATTGTAATGATGCTAAGATTGGGCTTGATATAGTAAAACTTAAAAACTATACTGAAGAAACATATGGTGTTAATGTTGAAGAGTTAACTATAGTAATGCAAGGGACTTGTAAAGATTGTAGATTGTAAAATCAATCCTATAAGCATAGAAATTATAACAATCATGAATAAAATATATGCCTATATAATGATTGGGAAAGGGGTAATAATCATCATATAGACATAATAAAAAATATGTATGTAAAGTTAATGGTTGGTATATTTATTCGTGATTTTCTCTGTTCAAGTTAAGTGAATCCATATTGAATATTCTAATAGCATCATTAACAGTTGTTTCAATGGCTAATTTACCATATTTATCTACTTCTTTTTTATCCTTAGCTCCATGAGATAGTGAAGCAGGACCACATATGCAACCACCTTCGCAAGCCATTCCTTCAATAAAGTTACCTTGTAAACGGTTGAATTTTGCTAATTTCAGATTTTTGGAGCATTCATTTAGTCCGTCACATACTACAGGTTTAATATCAATATCCAGATTATTGGTTTCTACAACATGCTTAATTGCATCTGTAACCCCACCAGATCTAGCAAATATTCTTCCGAAATATGAAGCATTATCAAGAATGCCTTCGTCACATTCTTCTACTTTTATATCATGAGCATCAAATAATGCTTGTAATTCTTCAAATGTAAGAACATAGTCAACTTCGCCTTTTAGGTCGGGTTCATTGATTTCTGATTTTTTAGCAGTACATGGACCAATGAAAACAGTTTTCGCTGTAGGGTCCGTATTCTTGATAAGCTGTGAAGTAGCAATCATAGGGGACACAGCAGTTGATATATGATCTATAAGATCAGGATAGTTTTTCTTGATATATGTAACAAAAGCAGGGCAACAGGATGTAGTCATCCATTCTTTTTCGCCTAGTTCTTTTGCAACTTGTGTGCTTTCATAATACGCAATAATATCAGCACCCAAGGCAACTTCGACAACATTGTGAAAGCCTAATTTCTTGATTCCAGTGATTACTTGTTCTATTTTGGCATAAGTAAATTGACTAGAAATGGCAGGTGCAATCATAGCATATACTTTGTAGTTATTGTTTTTAGCTGATTCCTCAATTAGTCTAATTACGTCCACTATAGAGGATTTATCCATAATAGCTCCAAAGGGACATTGGTATACGCAGGCACCACAGCTTATACAATTCTCATAATCTATTGAAGCTTTTTTAGTATCTGGGTCTATGCTTATTGCATCTGCATTACAAGCTTTTACACAAGGCCTTTGGATTTCAATAATGGCATTGTAAGGACATGCATTGGCACATCTACCGCATTCTTTACATTTATCTGTGTCTATATGAGCTTTTTGTCCAGAAAAATCTATTGCATCAAATGGACAGGCTTCTTTACATTTGTGAGCTATACAGCCTCTACAGGCTTCTGTAACAGAATATTTTTGAATAGGACAGCTATCACACGCTATATCAATAACTTGTATTGTGTTATCATTGTGAGGGTCACCCCCCATGGCCAATTTAAGTCTTTCATTTATTATAGCTCTTTCCTTATATATACAACATCTGGTTTCTGGTTTAGGTCCAGGGATAATTTTATTTGGAATATCTAATATATCTTTTTCTAATGAATTGTTTAGTGCAGAAGAAGCTACTTCTTTTAGTACTTTGTATTTTAGTAGTTGCACATTAGTTTCAAATTTTCTCATTGTCTTCCTCCTAAATTATGAAACAACTGTATATACACTTTTAATGATTAATTCACAAAAGTATTTAGTATAGGGATTTAGATATAGGTTATAGTAACTTGCTTACCTATACTTTCTAGTTCATTTGCTAATTCTCCTACAATCTTTAACTTTATGTTAAGGCTGGTAGGGAAATTAGGGTTTTGATGAGCAGGATTAACTGCTTTTCCTACCCAGAAATGTACATGTGTACATTCATTTATTAAGTAATTGGCTAGTTTGCTAGCTCCATTATTTTCATTTAGGTAATTAGCTTTAGTAGTGAAATCTTCGCTGGAATAAGTCTTCAGTAGCTCTAGAGTTTGTTTTAATGTCAGTACTCCTTCAGTTACTAAATCAATACCATCCATATATGCCATAGGAGGTACGTCTTTTGCCATGGTTTCAATGTCTACATAGATTTCACGATCCAATTCTCTGGCAGCTATATTTGCCGTAGTTCCTCCGCATATTACTTTTTTACTGTTGCCTTTGGATAATTTATTAATTATCCATTTATCCATATCCCTATCTTCGGGAGGACCTGTAAACAGGTCGATATTTTCAATTTCACGTACTCTGATATTCATTATAGTGGTATCATCGCCAGGATGGTCTTCATAGAGATTATTACATACTCCAATGAAATTTCCACTAATGTTTCGTGATGTTTTTTCCACTTTTGCAAGGTCTCTAAGATAGTCATTAATATTGTCCCATTGCCATCCAAGATTAAGAAGTGCTCCAACACCTGCATGTACAGCACCATCACTTATTACTGAGATATTATCTCCAACCATTAATTTGAAATTACTTTCTAGAATGGTTTTACCATTAATATCAATTTTACGCTTATTTAATGCCAAATCTATTCCGTTACGATATATAAAAATAGGTGGATTGTCGTATTCTGCTATATATACTTCACCTGATTTATCGATTTTTATCATAGTGAAAGTAGAGTAGGCAAGTTTCCGTACTTGACATTCTGGTAGAGTATTTACAATAGTATCTACTGTGTCTTTTATACTTGCTCCTTCTTTTAACATCGTCGCTGCTATCTTTGCTGTTAGGGTAGCAAGTATATTAGCTTTTACACCACTTCCTAATCCATCAGATAGAACAGCGATTACACTGTCATCTGTACGTATTATCTCTACTTTGTCACCGCATAGTTGTTCACCGTATTTATTAATGCTATTATGAAAAATATCAATAAAATATTTCACTTAGTAACACCTTCTTCGCCTAAAACAATCTGTTGCAATTTCATCAATGTAATCTTTGTTTCAGCGGTTGTTTCACCTAGGAGACTGGCTATTTCTTGAGCAACACGCATTTGCTTCTCAATAACATTATCAGCCACTTCCAATGTATTTTTCTTAAGATTAATAAGTTCTTGATTTTTCTTTTCTATGTTAGTAACATCATATAAAATAGCCATAATCAGATTTTGTTTTGGTAAGAATAAAATGGTTTCATTAACAATCAAGTTATAATGAGAATAAATTACTCTTTTATTAACAATATTTTGTTTCGTTTCTAAAACATGTCTAAAATCACTATCATCAATATATGTTGATAAAGCTTTGCCTTTTGATAAGTTGGACTGAATCAAGAAAGCACTTTCACAAGCGGGGTTAACATCAATAATGTGAAGGTTTTCATCTAATAATAGGATAATATTGGGCGTACTCTCAAAGATGATGTTTGAAAGTTTCTCAGCTTTACTTCTCATGTAAGGGATACACATTTCTGGTTGTGACATACCTTCATATACAGCTTGAGCTTTTTCGCGACAGGTATTGTAACCACAAGCACCACAATTAAGCTCATCTTCCTTAACAACTTTACCCATTGATTTTAGAATCTCTTTTATTTCTTCTTCTGAGGCAAGTCTTTTAGGCACATGACTATTGGTAAAAGAGCGGTTATAAACTGTTTTATTGGATAGTTCATATTCTAGAGCTTCTTTTTCTTCTAAGTAATCATCAACATGAAGTTGTCTTAGATGGACATTTTCACTATTCTTGCTGACAGCTGGACCATTAATACATCCGTTAGCACATATATTTGCTTCTATAAAAAGATTTTCAACATCTTCTTTAGATATTGTTTCAAATAGATTTTTGCAGTCTTCTATTCCTGTAACACTCACTGAACGATATCCATTTTTAGTAATGTCATCATCAATTCCTTTTAAAATACCACCTTCTAGAGGATATCTTTGACCATATGAGGAGGCTGATGAATCAAGGTATGAGTCTTCTAGGTCATTTAGTATTATTCCTTCTTCATGTAACCATGTATCAAGTTCTTCAAATGATAGAATAGCGTCAATATCTCCTGTTTCTTGGTAACCAAAAGCTTCACATCTTTTAGAAATACATGGTCCTACAAAAGTAATAAATGAATTTTGACCATATTTTTCTTTTAATAATATGCTATGGGCTATCATAGGGGATACTACAGGAAGCAGGTAGGGAAGTAATTCTGGATAGTAACGTTGTATCAATAAGTTCACTGAAGGACAACATGAAGTAATCAGGTTCTTCTTATCATTATGATTACACATATATTCCTTATAGAGATCACTTACGATTTCTGCACCTATTGCTGTTTCTTCTATTACTTCAAAACCAAGTGCTCTTAGAGCAGCTATAAGTTTTTTAGGTTTTTTATAAATACCACTATAAGAGGGTGCTAATGTAACAACCATTTTTTTAGTACTTTGTATAGAATTCTTTATAGCACTTAAATCACTTTTTATATTTCTGGCATTCTGTGGACAGACTACAAAACATTGTCCGCAACCGATACAATGGTCTTCCATGATCTGTGCTTGGTCATCAACTATTCTTATTGCTTTTACGTGGCAATTTCTTACGCACTTATAACAATTCTTACAATTAGCAGGTAAAAAATCCATTATCTTCATAATAAAACCTCCTTATTGTTGTGGTAACTTAGTCAAGATTTCGTTATTGAAAAATTCTTCAGTTGTAGTAGGACAGACTGAATATATTTTATCGTCTACTTTGACTGATACTGCTTCGGTGCATCTACCAAGACAAAAAGCACCTTTTATTTCAACTTTATCTTCTAAAGATTGATTTTTAACTAATTCTTGGAGCTTTGAAATGACTGAATAAGACCCTTTTAAATGGCATGCACTACCTATACAAATATTAATTGTTAACATTTTAACCACTCCTTTTAATATAATAATTATGTATTACCTATAAAATTTGTTAAATATATTAAATGAAATTTTTAGTTATTAATAGAAAGATGTATATATATATTTGTTGATTATATAATATTTTGGCATATAATTAATATGAGTTTTTTATCTAACTGTTTTTATATGCTAATACATAAGTCTATTTTATTAGGTTCATATATATATTAACAAAAATTAAAAAAAAGTCAATGATTTTGTTAATTTATTAACAAAAAATATTAACCAATTATAGCATTATTTTATTTTTAATATACAATACTATTGAAAAAAATTCATATTTTGTATAATATTATATCAATTAATAAAACTTTTATGGAGGAGATTTTATTGTTCAAGATTGAAAAAAAGGGTAAATCTCAAATGAAATCAATTAATAAGATTAAGATTTTCAAGATGATATTGAAAGATGGACCAATATCAAGAACTGACATAGAGAAGACATTAAAATTATCAGCACCTTCGGTTTCCAGAATTGTTGAAAATCTAATTAAGGAAGACTTAGTTATGGAAGTTGGTAAAGAAGATACTTATGTAGGGAGAAAGCCAATAAGTCTTATAGTTAATAAAAATGCCAGCTATATAATAGGTATCAATATTTCCAAGAGTAATATATATATATGCATCACTAATCTTAAGTCAGAGATCATCTATAAAGATATTTTAAGTATAGTAGCTATAAATAATGCAGATATTTTATTGGAAGAGTTAGATAAGCTAATAACGGCATCTATAAACAATGCGCAGATTAGTAAAGACAAGCTGTTGGGTATTGGTGTTGCATCAAGAGGTATATTAGATTATAAATCAGGCACCATATTAAAGCTTAAGAAAGGTATTGAAGATGTACCTATCAAGAGATTTTTAGAGGAAAGATATAATTGTGTAATAATGGTTGAAAATAATGTCAATACGGATTTAATTGGAGAATATCTGATTAATAATAAGCTAAGTAATAGTAAAAAGAGTCTGATATATATTTATTTAGGTGAAGGTGTTGGGGGTAGTATTATATGTAACAATCAATTGGTGAGAGGTAAAAATAATCTTGCTGGTAAGATTGGTCATATGATAATTCAATCTGATGGTGAAGAATGTTATTGCGGCAAAAAAGGTCATTTGGAAGCTTATTGTTCCAAGGGGGCAATAGAAAAGGTTTATAGAGATAAAAAGGGTGATAAGGATACTTCACTCACTGATATATGTAAAATGGCAAATGTTAATGATGATATATGTGTTGAGATTATTAATAATGCTCTTAATAAAATAGCTATAGCTGTTTCTAATCTATTGGTTGTGATTAATCCAGATGTGGTAGTTTTATCAGGAGAAATTTTTGATTATTATGAGGATGCTCTAAGTATCTTGAAGAACCTTGTAAAAGAATTAGCTTTTGACATTAAGTTAAATGATATAGATTGGGTAATCAGGTCAAAAGAAAAAATGATGATAGAGTATAGTGCTACTGCTCTTATTATGGATAAAGTCTTTAATGTATAATTGTATGATAGTAATATAATTAATATATTCATTCATATTGAAAATATATATATTTTATGCTAAAATCATAATTAGGATAGAAAGACTATTTTTTTATTGATTTATTTTCATTATGAAAGTAATGATTCCAATAAATATTATTATAAAGGAGTAAGAGAGCTATGAAAGAGCATATACTTAATACTGAAGTAGGGACATTAGTAGTTAATATCTGTGATGAGATAGTTGTTAATGGTGAATTAGAATGGGAATTATTATTCAAGGCAAAGCAAAATATAGAAAAAGGTGGAAGTATCAAGATTCTAGTCCCAGCTTATCAACATCAAAGAAGTGAGGAATATCTTCAAACCTATGATTACTGGAAACCCAATTATATCTATGCTGTTGGTGAAGAAGATGACATTAAGGTTGACGTAAGAATAGAAAAAATTCCTAGTGCTTTTAGCCATATAACAGGATGGGTTGACAGCAATCGTATCGCTGTTGTAGCACTAGATAATGGTCTAAAAGAAGGACAAACTATTAAGATCAAATTTGGAGGTGTTGACAGACCTTGGTTAGAAGGGGAGTGCACACCTTCTAGAGTCTCACAATTTTCTTTTAGAGTAAATGGTACATATTTAATTTATAAAGTCTTTATTGATAAAATGGGTAATGGTGAGTACCAAGAAATCAAGGCATTTCCTTTAGTGAGGGTAGTACCAGATAAAGCAAGAAAAATAGTTTTAACTGCACCATCTATTATAAAAACTGACGAAGGATTTAATATTAATATCAATGTAATAGATAGATTTAATAATCCTATATTTGACTATGATACAGATAATTTTAAATTAGTTATAAGCAACTTAGATACAAAAGAAAAGACCATAATAACTAAAGTTGATGATATTTTTTCCGGGAAGGTAAGTAGAGAAGGTTTTTATGAAATAATAGCAGAAGGTACTGATTTACATGCAGAAAAAGCAGTTTTATTATGTGATAATTCAGCAGACAATCTATACTGGGGAGATATTCATACACATTCCAATCTTACTGCTAACATAAGAGACAATGATTGTGGAGCATATCCTAGCGAAGGATATCTATATGCTAAAGAAGTTTCTAGACTGGATTACATATGTATTTCAGAACAGACTTTCATGTTTAATGAAGATAGAAGTGTTAATGTAGATAAAGAGACTTGGAATAAGATTGGAACAGAGTCAGATAGATTCTATGAAAAAGGCAGTTTAGTTACGTTCCCAGGAATTGAGCTTCATAGTAAAAGAGGGGATACAGTAGTATTGTTTAGGGATTCTCTCAGCAGTTATGAATATCCTTCAGAGGACGTATTGGATATTGGCGATATGTGGAAGTTCTATAAAGAAAAAGAGTTTTTATCAATACCACATCTACATAGATACTGTAATGGAAGACCTAGAAAAGATGAACAAGAACAAAAATTCACTGGTTTTAATACACAGAATTGGAAAGAAGATAATGAACATGAAGTATTATGCGAAATCTATTCTAGTCAATGGGGAAGATTTGAAAATGATAAACATCCTATGATATTAAAAGCAAGAGCGAATGTTGAGGGTAATACAGTTGTTGATTTTCTGAATAGTGGTAAGAAATGGGGTACAGCTGCCAATAGTGATGGTCATGATGGAAACCCAGGTTATGGGGGAATTACTGGTGTATATGCTTCTGAAAAAACTAGAGAAAGTATTTTTGAGTCCCTAAGCAGTCGCAAGACTTTAGCATCTACACACCCAAGAACTGTAATTAAACTTGATATTAATGGCTATGATATGGGAAGTATCAATGAGGGCGATAAAAGTCCTAGAGACATAAATATAAAAACTATAGCACCAAGTAACATTAAAAAAGTTGAAGTTATAAGAAATGGAGAAGTTTTCTGTAGTGAATCCTGTACAAGTAACTATATGGATATAACCGTTACTGATAGGGAAGAGTTAGATAAAGATACTTATTATTATATTAGAGTAGTATTAGAGAATGGTCATTTAGGGTGGACTAGTCCTATATGGTTTATATAATATAATTTTTATTAATATATCTAATAATATTTCCTTGAAAACATACACAAAACCTTTGATTAAGTTTATATAATCAAAGGTTTTGATATATTATAGAATAAAAATACTTGGTATTATTATATTTTGATGTATAATGTTATATGTGTTTTATATTAGGCAATTAATAAAAATCAATTAGAATTGGTTATAATATTTTACATAGTAATTACATTTGGTCAGGGAGTGATATGAAATGAAAAAAATATTAATAATAGTAGGTATAATCATAGTAGTCGCTATAGGTGGGTATAAAATATGTCAAACAAATGAAGCTAAATTAACTGTTGAGACAGACGACACTCTTATAAATGATTTATTAAAGAATAATTGGAGTGAAGAAGGTTTGAATTCTTTACTAGGTGATTATGAGCAAATTATATATAGACCTACTGATTTGGTAGCAGGTGGACCCGTAATGTATTATCAGACATATAGTAATGGTGGTCTAAAAGTTCAATTTACCAATAATGAGGATGATAATCATGTATATAGTTTAATATTTAATAGTGAGTTTAAAGATAAAATAATCGGTGAAATAGATATGAATTCATCATCTGAAGATATCACATCAATTCTTGATAGTCCACATTTCGTTAATGAAGATATAGGGCTGATTGGATATAAACTTGAACGTTTCTATATCTTTTTTATAGGAAAAGAGAATATCAAAGAAATATCAATTTATCCAAGGACAGATTATGATAAGACAATTATCAATAAAGCTATTGAGGCTTATAATAAAACTAAAGTTCCAAGTGATTTTATAAATGTTTTATGGAAGGATTATGATTATATTAGTGGAGAATCTTCACTAACTGTTTACAATTATGATAACAGGGGAATTATTGTTGAATTAGAAGACACTGGTACAGATGATAATAATTATGTGAAATTAAAAATATATGGAAATTATATTGGAGACATAATTGATGATGTATCACTTCCAGATAATATAAGTGATATACAAAATATGAAAAATGAGTTATTCAATCAAGGTATTGAAATATTATTAGATGAGGATTCCATATATAATTGTGAATTAGAAAGGCTAGAAGATGATAATAAGTTAAAAGATAAATTTGATTTATGTGGAGAGAGATCACCAAATGGAGATATTTTTCTATTGAATCTTTTTTCAATGTATACAGGAAATAGAATAAGATTATATGATGAAAATCAAGAGAATTTATTAATTGAATTATTGGGTGTAGATAATTACGGTTGGATAAATGATAGATACTTTATATATTGCCAGCCATATGGTTGTGATATTAATGAAGACAATGTTAATTCTGGCATATACATTTTTGATTGTATTAATGAACAACAAATAGAAGTAGTCAATATGTCGAGTACTTTAAAATCATGGGATAATAACACTATTATTTATGCTGAAAATGGAGAAAAGCAAATAGAGCATAAGATAAAATATACTCTTGATAAATCTGGTAATATTAGTTTGGAAAACGGTAATTAATAGTAAAATGCAGATTATCACAAAAATTTAATGGGAAATTCGCAAATACATATTTCTTTTTCTATTAAAACAGTGTATAATATAACAAACCGTAAAGCGTGCTTAGCACGCTTTTTACATGTGAATATTGGAAGGAGAAATACAATTGATTACAGTAACAGGACTAGAACTCCAATTTGGAACAAAAAAATTATTTAAAGATGTTAATGTGAAATTTACACCAGGTAATTGTTATGGGGTAATAGGTGCTAATGGAGCAGGAAAATCTACTTTTCTCAAAATTTTATCTGGTGAAATAGAGCCTACTAAAGGAGAAGTAAGCATTACTCCAGGGGAAAGACTAGCAGTTTTAAAACAAGATCACTTCGAATTTGATGATTGTGTTGTATTAGATACAGTTGTTATGGGACATAAAAGATTATACGATATAAGAATAGAAAAAGATGCATTATACATGAAAGAAGATTTTAGCGAAGAAGATGGTAAACATGCTTCAGAATTAGAAGCAGAATTTGCTGAGCTTGATGGATGGGAAGCAGACACTAACGCTGAGAGATTATTAATGGGACTAGGAATAGAAAAAGACTTGCACTATAAGACAATGAAAGAACTAAAAGGTAGTGAAAAAGTTAAGATTCTACTTGCTCAAGCACTATTCGGTGAACCAGATATTCTATTACTTGATGAGCCTACTAACCATATTGATTTTAAAGCCATTGCTTGGTTAGAAGAATTTCTAATTACTTATGAAAAAACAGTTATAGTTGTATCTCATGATAGACATTTTCTTAACAAAGTATGTACTCATATGTTGGATATTGATTTTGGTAAAGCGAAATTATTTGTAGGTAACTATGATTTTTGGTATGAATCAAGTCAGCTTGCATTAAAACTTATAAATGACCAAAATAAAAAGAAAGAAGAAAAAATAAAAGAACTACAAGCATTTATTGCTAGATTCAGCTCTAATGCATCAAAAGCAAAACAAGCTACATCAAGAAAAAAATTACTTGACAAAATAACTATTGATGATATTCAACCTTCTTCAAGGAGATATCCTTTTGTAGGATTCAATCCAGAAAGAGAAGCTGGAAAAGATATTCTTATGGTTGATGGAATCAGCAAGACTATTGACGGAGTTAAAGTGCTTAATAATGTTACCTTCACTATAGCAAAAGGTGATAAGATTGTCATTCTTGGAAAGAACGAAATTGCTAGAACAACATTATTTAAGATTTTAATGGGAGAGATGGAGCCGGACGAAGGAACATACAAATGGGGAGTTACAACCAAAAGAGGATATTTACCAAAGGATAACTCAGAATATTTTAATGATGTGGAGACTAACCTTATTGATTGGTTAAGACAATTCTCTGAAGAAAAAGCAGAGTCATTCATTAGAGGTTTCTTAGGTAAAATGTTATTTTCAGGAGATGAACCGTTGAAAATGGCTAAGGTTCTATCTGGTGGAGAAAAAGTCAGATGTATGTTCTCAAAATTAATGTTGTCAGGTGCTAATGTTATGATGCTTGATGAACCTACCAACCACCTTGACCTTGAATCAATTCAAGCTGTCAACAATGGTCTTATAGCATTTACAGGTACATTATTATTTACTTCTCATGACCATAAATTTATACAAACAATTGCTAATAGAGTTATTGAAATAACTCCAGCAGGGGTATTTGATAAGAAAGTAACATTTGATGAGTATATTGAAGATGAAGAAGTAATTAAAACATTAAAAGAGATGTATAGATAATATTAAATACCATAAAATAATTATAGAAATATAAGTAAAGCAGGTGACTTATGATAAAGTTAGGTAAAGTACAATTATTAACAGTAAAAAGATTATCACCAATAGGGATTTTTTTAACTAGTAATGAAAATGAGCAGAAAGAAGAAAATGGTTTTATCTCTGATCATTATCTAGACGAAAAAAAGGATAAGGAAAAAGAAGAAGTTCTTTTACCAAAGAAACAAGTTCCGGAAGGTATTAAAGTAGGACATCAACTAGAAGTTTTTATCTACAAAGATTCTAAGGATAGACCAATAGCTACAACGAGAAAACCTAAACTTGTTCTTGGTGAACTGGCTCCATTAAGAGTTGTTCAACAAACAAAGATAGGTGCTTTCATGGATTGGGGATTGGAGCGTGATTTATTCCTTCCATTTAGAGAGCAAACAGACAAAGTTCATCTTAATAATGAGTATCTAGTATCATTATATGTTGATAAGAGCGAAAGATTATGTGCGACTATGGATGTCTACAAACATCTATCTAATGAATCACCTTATAAAAAAGATGATACAGTAAAAGGCATCGTCATAAGTGTCAAAGAAGAATTAGGCGCATTCGTAGCTGTTGATAATAAGTATAACGGTCTAATTCCTAAGATTGAGCTTTTTAAAAACATAAAATGTGGAGACTACATTGAGGGACGTGTAACTAAAGTAAGAGAAGATGGAAAACTCAATATTAGTTTAAGACAAAAAGCTTATTTACAAATGAATGATGATTCTAAAAAGATTATGGATAAATTGATTAAGAACAATGGCAAGTTGAATTTAAATGATAAAAGTTCGCCAGATAGAATAAAATCAGAACTTAATATGAGCAAAAATGCATTCAAGAGAGCAGTCGGTAGACTTTTAAAAGAAGGTAAAATTAAATTTGTTGGTAAAGGTATAGAAAAAATATAAATAGCATGTTTGTAATAAGTAAGGAAGGGACTGGCGATAATATTATTGCACAGTCCCTTCCTTAATATATTGTTTTACTAAAAAAATTCTATCATATCATCAATTTCTTCAGTTGCATTCTGAATTGCCATATCTCTACCGACCGAACTGTCATCTACTCCGTCTACAAGGATCTTGTCAAATTTTTTCAATCCTAGAAACTTAAAGATGTCATGTAGATAATTTACTCCTTTATTCATGAAAGGAGATATAAGAAACGGGATTTTAGCACCAGAAGATTGAATATATATCATTTTTCTTTTTTTATCTCCTAATAGTCCAGAAACTTTATTATTGACAGTATCTATATTTATTAATTTTTTATCTTGTATAATACAATCCAGATATTGTTTTAACATTGATGGGAAAAAAATACTCCACATTGGAGCCGTGATAACATATTTATCAGCTCTTAAAAATTGATCGCATAGACCTCTTATTTGTTCAACTTGTTGCTTTTCTTTGTCAGAAAGCTTTTCATAATCCTCACCACTAGCTAGGGCAGCTCTTGAAGTAAATAATTTGTAATTCAATCTTGGTATATTTGCTTCATAAAGGTCTAATTCTTCAATTGTATCATTTGGATATAACTCTTTGTACTTATTAATAAATATTCGACCCACTGTTTTACTGGTTGATAAGCTTTCAGGTTTTGAATTAACAGTTATATATAACAATGTAGCCATACAAATCTCTCCTTTTGTTGTTTTATAAGTTTTAATAATATTAAGCTACTTACTTCTATCTATAGTTTGATGATTTTTATATAAATTTAAACATGAATTCATAAAGAAAATATATTGTACTTTTGTATACTAAAATGTAATATGTTTAGATCTAGATATATTCAATGGTTAACAAAAAACAGAAAAAGAATGTGCGTCAGTCGGAAACAAAAACACAATATTTTGGTTAAAATCATAAAAATAACCTAAAAAAGTGTTTGACTCACGTACAAATTCTTCATATAATGAGGAAGTAAGCATTCTATTTATAGGAGGATAAAAATGTGGAACACAACGCAAATATTAAAAAAGCCATAAGTGTAGAAGGACTTGTATCACTAATCATAATTGGAGTTTTTTTTACTTATCTGTGTAGTATTATGGGAGTAGTTAACATGTTTAATACCTTAATCAGCACAGCACATGATTTACTAATTAATACAGTATTTTTCATAATGGGCATAACAGTACTAGCAGGAGCATTTGGTTCGGTTTTATCAGAATTTGGAATAATATCAATTCTTAATAGACTATTATCATGTCTTATGAAGCCCTTGTATAAAATGCCAGGTGCAGCAATATTAGGAGTTGTGACTACATATTTATCAGACAATCCTGCAATCATTACTTTAGCTAATGATAAAGGATTCAAAAGGTATTTTAAGAAATATCAATTACCAGCACTTACCAATATAGGAACGGCTTTTGGAATGGGGCTTGTTGTAACATCTTTTATGATAGCTCAGCAGTCTCCCATTGGAGAAAGCTTTGTATTACCTGCTTTAATCGGGAATATAGGAGCTGTTATTGGAAGTGTTGTAAGTGTACGTATAATGCTATACTTTACTAAGAAGGAATATGGTACGGATGAAATGGCTGTTGAAGGCAGTGACAAGTCTTTTAATATGTTAAAATATAGAGAAGTAAGAGAAGGTAATATAGGTTCAAGGCTTCTTGAATCTTTATTAGAAGGAGGTAAATCAGGGGTAGATTTAGGTCTTTCTATTATCCCAGGGGTTTTAATCATTTGTACTTTGGTTATGATGCTGACTAATGGACCATCAGCTACTGGATTATATACTGGTAAAGCATATGAAGGAATTGGTTTGTTTACATTCTTAGCTGACAAACTTAATTTTATATTACATCCTATGTTTGGATTCAGCAGCTATGAAGCAGTATCCGTTCCAATCACATCACTAGGTTCTGTTGGTGCAGCTATTGGACTTGTACCAAAATTATTAAAAGAGAATCTTGTTGGTAGTAATGATATAGCAGTTTTTACTGCTATGGGAATGTGTTGGAGTGGTTACTTAAGTACACATGTTGCAATGATGGATAGCCTAAAGTGTAGAAAACTAACAGGTAAAGCTATTATAAGTCATACTTTTGGTGGTTTGGCTGCAGGTATATCTGCACATTGGATTTATGAATTATGGATGAATGTATTATAGATAAATATGAATATTGATTCCAAGTGAAAGCTAATATATAATTAGGTTAGTTCATTAAGAAATATTATTATAGACGTATTATCGTACTATAAGCTAAGATTAATTAATGAATTCTAGAAAATGATGACTGGTAAAATTAATCTTTATATTGTTTTAGGATGAAAGGAATGAATGTTTATGATAAAATTAGGATTATGTGCATGGATGTTACCAATGGAAGAAGAGGAGACATTTTCATTCGCGGGTAAATTAGGATTTGATGGAGTTGCCATAGAACTTAAATACAATAATGGTTTACTTCATTTATCAGATAAAGATAAGCAAAAAAAATATCTAGAACTAGCAAAAGAAAACAATGTTGTTATAGCAACTTTTGCTCTTAATACCTTATGTGATTATGGTATGAGTAAAAAAGAGGATCACGAAATAGTATTTGATATAATCGACCAAGCAATTATGATTGCTGAAGATATGGGAGTAAAAACATTCCAATTCCCTAGTTTCATTGCTAGTGATATTACTAATGAAGAGGATTTTAATAATACTGTTATTTGTCTAAGATATGCCTGTGAAAAAGCCAAAGGAAAAGGAATTAAGATTGGTTGGGAAAATACCATGGATAAAGATAATAACAAGTTAATGGTTGAAAAAGTAAATTCTGAAAATTTCTTTATATATTATGATACACAAAATCCAGTTTCATTCTCTAATCTTGATAATATACGATTAGCTAAAGATCTATTAAGCTCAATTAAAGAAATTCATGCAAAAGATAGCTTAGATGATCCAGAAGCTGAATTATATATATGGGAAGGAACCACTAATTTCAAAGAAGTCATGGAAGTCTTTAGAGATAGTAATTACTCTGGCTGGATTATTATAGAAAGTAATTATAAAGCTTTTAAAAATTATGTAGATATAATTAAAAAGGACAGAGAATTTATCCTTGGTTTGTTTGAAAGGTAATGTGGATTATTCATTAATTCATGGAAATTAATATATTGAGTATATAATAAAAATAATGAACTTAAAACAAATAATGAGGTTGTAGATTAAGAGAATACTGCCTCATTATTTTTTATGGTTGATGAAATAATAAAAATGGATTACACTGTAATTATCAAACATTAATCCAGACATTTAATTCACTTCTAAATGTGCTAATCGGGAAGACTCTTAATTTATTCAATTACAACTACAAAATATCATTGAAAAGGAGAGATAAGGATAATGAATGAGTTTTATCAACTTGATGTTAATAAAGTCTATGATTATGTACAGCAACAATTAAACTTTTTTTATGAGGATGCAGATATTGAATGTAGCGAAATTGGTGACGGTAATCTCAATCTAGTTTTTAGAGTAAAAGACAAGAAGCATAATAAAAGTGTTATAGTTAAACAATCTCTTCCATATGTCAGATGTGTAGGAGAAGATTGGCCTCTGAGCATTGGTAGAAGTGAAATAGAGAGTAAATTATTAGAAATTGAGTACAAACTTACAAATGGAAAGGTGCCTGAAGTTTATAAGTTTGATAAGGTCATGTATTCAACCATCATGGAAGATCTAACTGACTATGTAATAATGAGAACAGGACTACTTGAGTATAATCAGTATCCAAAATTCGTAGACCAAATAACGGATTTTATTGTCAATACATTGATTCTTACATCTGATGTAGTCATGGAACACAAGGAGAAAAAAGCGTATGTAAAAGAATTTATTAATCCACAGTTATGTGAAATAACGGAAGACCTTGTTTACTCTGAACCATTCTTTGATGCTAAGAGGAATAATATACCTGATTATATGATTCAATTCATGGAGAAAAATGTGTGGAACGATAAAGCTCTTATATTAGAAGTAACTAAACTGAAATTTGATTTTATGAATAATGCTCAAGCATTGTTACATGGGGACCTTCATACAGGAAGTATTTTTATAAATCAAGATAATATCAAAGTCATTGATCCTGAATTTGCATTTTATGGACCTATCGCTTATGACACTGGTGCATTGATAGCTAATTTAATTATGAACTATTTATCTACAGATGTAAGATGCAATGATACAGGATTAAAGAACAAACATATGACTTATTTGTTAGATACCATAAAAGATGTTATGGATGTTTTTAGGGATAAGTGTATGAAAATATGGCCTGATGTAGTGAAGGATAATATGGTTTTACGTTCACCAGATTTCGCTAAATACTATATAGATGATATATTCGTAAATACAGCAGGAGTTGCTGGATGCGAAATGATAAGGAGAACAGTTGGACTTGCTCATGTTGCTGATCTAGATGGTATAGAAGATGAGACCAAAAGAGAAAAAACTAGAAAATTGAACGTGTTATTAGCGAAAGAATTCATTCTGAAGAGAAATGAAATACTGGAAGGAAAAGATTTTGTCAATCTAATCAAGAATTTTTGTGGAAAGATATAAATTTTCAATTGAAAAGGAGTGTTCATAAATGAATATTATTGTTCCAGCAAAATTGAATGAAAAAAAAGATAAGATGATTCTACTAGACCAAACATTATTACCTATAGAAACAAAATACATAGAAATTGTAAAAGTCGAAGACACTTGGGAAGCAATCAAAAAATTACGTGTCAGAGGAGCTCCTGCAATAGGAGTAGCAGCAGGATTTGGCGTTTATCTAGGAGTAAAGGAATCTATGGCAAAAACATATGATGAATTTTTTAAAGAATTCAAAGAAGCAAAAGATTATCTAGCTTCATCAAGACCTACAGCAGTCAATCTTTTTTGGGCTCTTGATCGTATGGAAAGAAGATTGATAGAAGAAAAGGATAAATCAATATTAGAAATCAAGGAATGTCTATTAGAAGAAAGTGAAGAGATACTTAAAGAAGACCAGGAAATGTGTAAAAAAATATCAGAGTACGGGTTAAGCCTATTAAAGCCTGAAATGGGATTACTAACACATTGTAATGCTGGTGGTATAGCTACATCAGGTTATGGTACAGCTCTTGGACCAATGTATCTAGGACAAGAAAAAGGGTACAATTTTAAGGTGTTCGCTGATGAGACTAGACCTCTTAATCAAGGTTCAAGATTAACAGCATGGGAACTCAATGAAGCAGGTATTGATGTAACTGTAATATGTGATAATATGGCATCAATAGTTATGAAACAAGGCAAAATCAACGCAGTTCTAGTTGGTTGTGACAGAGTTGCAGCTAATGGTGATACAGCTAACAAAATAGGAACATCCGGGGTAGCTATCCTAGCAAAAGAGTATGGCATACCATTTTATGTATTAGGTCCTACTTCTACCATTGATATGGATACTACAACAGGTGACGATATAAATATAGAACTTAGGGAAAGCAAAGAAATATACAATGGATTCGGTAAAGTAACAGCACCACCACAAGTCAAGTTCTACAATCCAGCTTTTGACGTAACAGATAATAAATACATTACTGCTATTATCACAGAAAAAGGCATAGTTGAACCACCATTTGAAGAGAACCTTAAACAACTGTTCTAACCAATAATCATGTTTCAATATTGACTTTTTATGTAGTAAGATGTAATAATATTCTAAGACGCCTTATTATTAACAACATAGATGGAGGAATGAAAATGATAAATGTATTAGAAAATGATGTTCTGAAAATTGAAGTCAATAGTCTTGGAGCAGAGTTATCAAGTATAAAAACTAAAAAGGATGGATTAGAATATTTATGGCAAGGGGATCCATCAGTATGGGGAAGAAAATCACCTATCTTATTTCCTATTGTTGGGAAACTAAAGGATGACGAGTATTATATTGAAAATGAAAAATATGAATTAGGTCAGCATGGATTTGCTAGAGATATGGAATTTCGAGTAGAACAAAAGAATAAAGAAATACTTGAATACAAGCTTAAATACAATGAAGAATCATTAAAGAAATATCCTTATAAATTCTTATTAACCATAACTTATGAATTAAAAGGTAATAGTCTTAACATAGGCTATGAAGTCAAGAATCTAGATTCAACAGATGTATATTTCTCCATAGGTGCACATCCTGGATTTAATATACCTATTATGCAGGAAGAAAAGTTAGAGGATTATTATCTGGAATTTGATAAGCTTGAAACGGTGAATAAATATCAACTAAATACTGAAAACAGTGTTTCTTTAGAAAGTATAGCATTTCTAGAAAATGAAAGAATAATTCCTATGACTAAGGATATATTCAACAAAGGAGCAATTATCTTATTGGATGTGGAATCCAACAGTCTATCATTGAAGAGTAAGAAAAGTAGCAGAGAAGTATGTGTTGAATATGATGGATTTCCATACTTAGGTATTTGGGGACAACCTGATAACTCTCCTTTTGTGTGTATTGAGCCTTGGTATGGAGTAGCTGATTTTGAAGATACAGATAAACAATACAAAACTAAAAAAGGAATTCAAAAACTAGAAGTATCAAAAGAATTTAAAGCTAACTATTATGTTACTATTTAATAATATTAAAAATGAGCAAGCTAATGCTTGCTCATACTCATCTTTTCCTTTATTAATTCCTTTATCAATTCTCCAAATTGCCATTTAACTGATGTTGGAGTTGCTACAGCGTATATAGGTTTCTTAAGTCCAGTGTCCTTGAATAAGTTAATGAAAGAATGGACTTCTTTGTTGGACAAAGCGTTAAAAACAATAGTTTTGGATTTTACTCCTGTCTTATATTTTACAGGTATAATGTTATTGTCTATGATATCCTTTATTTTGTTTCCCAACATATCATCTGTGACTATAACACATTCATCTATACCCCTATCTAACGAGAATTTCTTAATCATACTAATTTCTTCAGAATTATAACCATATACTAGAATACAATTTCTACCTTCTGGTCTTTTACTATCCTCATTATTAATTTGCTCAAATGACATAAAAAATCACCTCAATTTTATTCTTGATTAAATAATATTATTATATACAAAAGCATTTTTATAAATATAGTTAATATATTGAATATACTTCTAAAAAAGTTAGATGTCAATATTAAAGTTTCCTCATTTTTATATAAAAATCTAATATAACCAAAAGTTATAATGATAAGAACAAAACTCTTTTTCTGACTTACTTGTGAGGAATCAATTATTAATTTATATAGTAATTTAGTAATAAATATTTTAATCAAGAACATACTATAAACATAAAATATTAGAATAAAGAATGAGGTGATAATTAATGCCCAAAGATAGTCAGCCAGATAACAAAAGAGCAAGAATGGAAAAATGCAATTATCAAACACCTATAACAAGAGAAAATATGAATCATAATTCTAACAAGAAAAAACAATCAGTTAAAAATAATGATGTATAGAACAAGTAAGTAAAAGGGATGTCATAAACAATGTTTATAGTTCTTAAGACCTATATTATAAATATGTTATACATCCCTTTTAAGTTAAATAATTTAATGCTTTAGTTGAAAAAATTGCATTACTTTGATATAATTACAATAAAGTTTTTCGGCAAAATTCTACAAAAATGATAAGATGGGTGGTAATATAATGACAAATGATAAAGATTTATCTATTAAGAGTTATACAAAATCGTATAACATCAAAAGTTCCATTGTTTTAAGTATATGCTTAATTGCCAGTATCGTTGTTTCTTTTTTGATACCTGATATACTTATTGTAAGTCTTATAACATTATGTATACTATTGATAGGCTTGATATTATTAAGAAGATTTAGCAAATATGATAAGAAGAAAATCAAAGAAATCCCAGACGAAATGTTAGAAGAAAAACAACTGAAAGATAGATTAGAGAATCTATTAGAACATGCTGAAAACGTTACACAAAGTGGTTTTGGAAAACAAATTCCTGTTGATTCCAATGATGAAATAGGAAAATTGGCAGCTACTTTTAATTACTTATTAGATAATGTAGGTAATTTTGTGAAAGAATTAGATGAAATCTCAGAAGAATCTTCAGATACAAGTAGAAATCTAGCTGATATAACACATAGAACCTCTTGTGTTATGCAGGAAGTATCTACAACATTACAAGAATTAACGTCTAATACATCCAATCTGAGTGGAAGCATCGAAGAAATTGCAGAGGGTGCTTACAAAGTAGAAGAACTTACTAATGAAGGAATCACATCATTAAGAAATCTAGAACATAAAATGGAGAATATAGTTGAAAATGCTAATTCTGCTACTCTTAGTATAAAAGAACTTAACTCAGCGTCTAAAAAAATGCAGGGTATTATCGATGTTATATCCAATATAGCAAAACAAACGAATCTACTAGCTTTAAATGCTGCTATAGAAGCTGCAAGGGCAGGTGATACTGGAAAAGGTTTTGCAGTTGTTGCAGATGAAGTTAGAGAGTTAGCAGGAAATACTCAAGATTCATTGCAGAGCATCAGCGAACTAATTAGTACTTTTTCAGAAGAAACTATTAAAACAGTAGACATCATTGACTCTAACAACAAAGATATAATTCAAGGGGGTCAGATATTAAAAGAAACCTCCGGAACATTTAATGTTATTGCACAGAATATAACAAACATGGTTGATGGTATTAAAAATTCAGCAGATGCAAGTTCACAAATTGCAAATGGTAGTAAAGAAATTGCTTCTGCAACAGGTGTTCAGACTAATGCAATGGCTGATATAGCTGATCTTTCTCAAAAATTATCAAATATGGCATCAGAATTGAAAACTACTCTATCTGATACTCAGATAGGAGGAGCAAACCTTGATTTTGACCTGGTAGCCAATGATAATAGTATAAAAATGATTTCAGATAAGGATAAGAAAGATTTGAAAGCTTCATTGGGAATAGAGAATAAATACATAATTGGTATGATAGCCAGACTTGAACCAGTTAAAGGTTATGATTTCTTAATTGATGGTCTTAAAAAAGTATTACCAAAGCATAATGATGTGGTATGTATTATAGTTGGTGATGGGTCGTTGGAAGATAAATTAAAAGAAAAAGTTAAGAGAGAGCAGTTATCGGATAGAATCCTATTCTTAGGTTATAGAAAAGATATACTAAAGTTATTAGCTATAATGGATCTTGTCGTATTGACTTCTGAAAAAGAAGGTATGCCACCAAGAACATTAATGGAAGCAATGGCTTCAAGTAAACCTATAGTTGCTACCAATGTAAAAGGTAATACTATGTTAGTTAAGGATAATAAAACAGGATTATTAGTTAATTATAATGATGTGGATAATCTAACTAGGTGCTTAGAGTTCTTTGCTAAAAATCCTAGTGTTGGTATGGAATATGGTAATAAGGGAAGAGAACATCTTGAGAAATTAATAAATAACTAATGTGATTGATTTTATATATAATTTAATATAAAATAATAGGATATTAAATAATAATTTAGTAGGTTACTTAATACTTTATAATAATAGGTAAAAACATTATTAAGTTTTATTGGAGGTAAATATGAAAGTTATAGCGTTTAATGGAAGTCCTAGAAAAGAAGGCAATACATATACTTTATTACAGACAGTTTTGAAGCAATTAGAAGAGCATGATATTGAAACAGAACTAATACAAGTTGGAAATAGGAATATACATGGATGTATTGGGTGTGGAAAATGTAGAACAAATGGTAATAATAGATGTATATTTGATGATGATATCATTAATGAATGTATTGAAAAGATTGTTGAAGCAGATGGCATAATATTAGGAACACCAGTTTATTTTGGAGGATTATCTGCTCAAATGAAAGCATTTATTGATAGAGTAGGTTATGTAACTCGTCCAGGACGTTTATTAAAAAGAAAAGTCTGTTCAGCTGTTGTTTCACAAAGAAGAGACGGTGCAATAGCAGCATTTAATTCAATGAATAACTTGTTTACTATTTCAGAGGCTATAGTAGTAGGAGCAAATTATTGGAATCTTGGCTTAGGTAGAGCTGCTGGTGATGTTGTTAATGATACAGAAGGTATAGATAATATGAAGAACCTTGGCGATAATATGGCTTGGTTGTTGGATAAGATTAAATAATAATTTAAAAAAGTGTAAATGACCTAGGAATTAGTGAGCTCATACTAATTCCTAGGTTTTTTGTTTTTCCTGGGAAATATCTATTGTTATAAGAATCTAGAATATTACTATAAAAATGGGTTAAAATAAATATGATTAAATTTTCTAGGAGGTATATTATGGAGTTATCACCAAAAGATTGTTTGAAAAAAGCTATATTAGATACACAAGAAAAAGTACGTGACTATGAATCTCACGCAAAAAATATAGACGACCAAGAAATTAGTAGCTGTTTTAAAAAATTTGCAGAGGAAGAAGGACATCAAGCTGCAGAGTTACAAGAGCTGCTTGATAAATGTGATAATTAAAAACTACAAAAATATCATTAGTTAATTAGATTAAGCCTTACTACCTGTGAGTGCTTTTTCTTTAATTAACTTTTAATGAAAATAACAAATAGTAAAAATATATATGTAAAACACTTTATAATTCATTGCAATTCTGATAATATTAATATGTAAAAATTTAAGAAGGGAGATAGGAAAAAATGAAAATATTTATTGATACAGCTAATGTTAATGAAATAAAAGAAGCAGAGGAAATGGGTGTAATTTGTGGGGTTACCACTAATCCTTCTTTAATAGCAAAAGAGGGCAGGGATTTTAGAGAAGTTGTTACTGAAATAACAAGTATTGTTGATGGACCAATAAGTGCTGAAGTAATCAGCCTTGAATCCAAAGGTATGATAGAAGAAGCTCGTGAGCTTGCTACCATACATAAAAATATCGTAATCAAGATTCCTATGACTATTGAAGGTTTGAAAGCTGTAAAAACTCTAACTGCTGAAGGAATAAAAACAAATGTTACATTGATATTTTCAGCTTCACAAGCATTACTTGCCGCAAGAGCAGGAGCAACTTATGTTAGTCCTTTCATAGGAAGATTAGATGATATTGATACAGTTGGTATGGATTTAGTTGAAGATATATCAGAAATATTTTATGTACACGATATAAAAACTGAAATTATAGCAGCTAGTATTAGGAGTCCTCTACATGCTTCACAAGCTGCTTTGGCTGGAGCAGATATTGCTACAATACCACACAAAGTTCTGTTACAAATGACTAAGCATCCACTAACAGACATAGGTATTGAGAGATTTCTAAAAGATTGGGAAAATGTTTCAAAGTAAATATGATTGAAATGGGGCTAAATAATAAATCAGCCCCATAATTAATTTAAAATTCATTGTTGGATTTTAAGCTCTTCTTAATTTCACGTGGACTTTTATTAGTATATTTCTTCATGACTTTGCTAAAATAAAAAGAATCACTGAAACCACATAATTCAGATATGTTTGATAATGTTAATGAACTGGTTTTCATTAATTCAAAAGCTTTTTTTAGCCTAATCTTATTAACAAAATCAGAAAAAGGTTCACCAGTTTCTTTTATAAATATTTTTCCAAGATACTCGGCATTATAACCTAGAATACCAGACATACTCTTTAATGTCAGTTTGTTTCTTATGTTTTTATTCACATATTCTTGCATATAATCTGAAATGTTAGAACTACTTGTATTTTTATGGTAGCTATATTCTTTGAAACACTCTTTTAGATAGATATTAAAAAATTGAAGCATAAGATGTCTGGATTCTAATTGCCAAAACATTTCTTGTTTCTTAAAAGTATCATTCAGTTTAACGAAAATCTCTCTAATTATGTTACCATTTTTTAGTTGAGTGAATTCAGGAAATCTAAAGCCGTTTTCAAAAACAGGGTCTTTTCGAATAAGTGAATTCCATTCTAAAGAACTTCTATAGAGAGATTCATTAAACTCTATATTCTTATAATCTATATAATTCCCATCAAAAAAATGTTTGAAATCAAAATGAACCCAGTATATTACACCAGAGTTTCTATTAGTGATCTTAAATTCATGTGGAATATTAGGTTTTATTAATATAAGATCATCTTTGCCTATTGTATAGGTTCTATCTTCTATGGTCATGTTTGTAGAACCTTCAAATCCTAATATGAATTCATGGTCATATATTCTTCGTATAGATGTCCTTGTTTTATTAAATACTTCAATTCCTACATTTCGTACATATGGACATATTTCTTCAAAATACATTTTTTCTAATAACATAATTAAAGCTCCTTATAGTTTGAAATGTTACTTTATTAAGTATATATAATTATTATAAATGATTAGATACAAAAATGATATCGACATTTTACATAAAATAATCTGATTTTTTCATGTGAAATTGATAGTATAAGGATTAATATAAAAACAAGAAGAAATATTTCAAGGAGGATAATAATGAATAATACAACTGTTTATGAGATTAAAAGGAATATACCTACATACACATTAACACCTGATGAAAAAAATCCCATGTTTGATATGCATGGAAGATGTCTTAATCCATTTCCATATACACTTCAGAATGGTTGTACCAATGAAATTAAAGATGAAGAGTATACAATTGTAGTGTTGGAAAACAAATATTTATTAATTGAAGTATTGCCTCAGTTAGGAGGAAGAGTACAGCGAATATTAGATAAAAGAAATAATAGAGATATATTTTATTATAATAAGGTAATAAAACCTCAGTTAGTTGGTACAAGAGGTGCATGGTTTGCTGGAGGAATAGAATTCAATTTTCCTATTAGTCACTCACCAACTTCATATGATTCCTTACACTATACCATTAATCAAACAAAAGATAGTGCTTCGGTTACTTTTGGTAATATAGAGCAAATATCATCAATGAATTGGCAGGTTACATTAACATTATATAATGATTCATCTTATATGGAGCAGAAAGTACATCTAAATAATCCTACCCCAGTAGAGAATCGATATTATTTTTGGACAAATGCAGCTATACAAGATACAGAAGACTTAAGGCTTGTTTATCCATTTGACTGGTGTGTTAATCATATTTGTCCCTATTATTTGAAATGGCCTTATTATGAAGATGTAGATTATAGAGAAGCAGATAACATACCCTCTGGTTATGAAACCTTTGGTAAATTACTTACAGATAATTTTTTCGGAGTATATTATAAACAAGATGACTATGGTATTATTCATTATGCTGATAGAAAACAAGTAAAGGGAGCCAAGTTTTTTGCTTGGGGAAAAGATGATTTAGGAAAAGCGTGGAATCATGCTCTTACTGAAAATAACGAAGAATATCTAGAAATACAAAGCGGTCTATATGAAACACAGTCTGTCTTTAATTTTATTAAACCACATGAAAGTATAGAATGGTCTGAGATATGGTATTCTGTTAATTCTCTAGATAATATAACATACGGAGATAAATATGTTGCAATGAATCATTCTATAAAGAACAATGCCTTGGATTTAATGTTTTCAGCAGTTAAGAGCTTTGGAGATTGTAAATTTACAGTAAAAATAGATGATTATACTATTAATGAAAATATCAGTCTTGAGCCTGATAAAATAACAAAATTAAATATAGATATTCCTGATAAAATCTTAAGCGTTGATAAATTAGAAATTAGTATAAGAGATGGCGAAGAAGTTATTTTTCTTTATGGTGATAGAGATGAATTTTTGGAAACATATCCATCCATTGATTTATTTACTGATGTTAGAATGAACCGAAGTGTTAAAGATATAAAAAGCTTATTGAATAAAGTCAACAATAATGAAGAACTCACTGAAGATGAAATAGGAAAATTATATCATACAGCTTATTATAAGGAAACTAGGGGAGAAGAAGATGATGCATTAATATTATACAATGCCAATTTAAAGTATAATCCTAGTTGTTTGCTTACTAAAAAAAGATTTGGGATAATGTATTTTAAACAGGAAAAATATGATCAGGCTAGATTGTATCTACAACAAATATTATCATATAATCCTGTAGATGACGAAGCACGTTTTATGATTGCAATACTGTTAGGAAGACAGGGAGATATTAGACTTTCACGTAAGTTATTATTTGATATCTCCAGCCCTTCACTTAAAAAAGCCTCTTTAGTTGAGATTGCTAAGATTAATATAAGGCTAGGATATTATAGAGAGACCATTGTTATGTTAGAACAATATAAAAATATTAATGAGTCATATATTAATTTTTTGCTTTGTATTGCATATCGACATAATAATCAATTAAAGAAAGCCCAGGAAATTCTTAGTGCAGTGAACATTGCATCTCCTTATTTGCTAGTAGAAAAAAACATACAAGGATATGATGAAGATGGTTCAGTCATCAATTCTATACTTAAGGTGAATGGATTATTATTATCAATCATAAGAGAATATACAATACTTAATTGTTATGAAGAGGTTATTGAATTATTAAAATATGTACATGAACCAAATATACTTCATAATGCATATATGAAATATTCTTCTGACCAAATATCCTCAGAGGAAAGTCTTGATTTCAATATAATCAAAAATTCACAAATTGACTATTGCTTCTTCAAAGATTATGTTACAGCAAATGTACTAAGAGAGTATGAAGATATTGATGAATCAGGTAAGATATCATATTTATTAGGTAACTATTACTATGGAATCGGAGACTATGATAATGCAGAAAGTTCATTTTTACTCGCTTATGAAAAGGGTTTGAGATATACAGTTCTTTTAAGAAATCTGGGATATTTTTATTATAAAAGAAAAAGTGACTTAGTAAAAGCTTGCTATTACTTGGAACAGGATATAGAGTTGCAGTCAAACAAGAACGAGGATAGTTTAATATTACTTAATGAAATCTACCAATTAAAAGACGATAAGCAAAAACAAAGGGAATTATTATCTGTTTGGCAACAGGTAGATAACCCTAATCGAATTATATATCCAATGGTCAGTAGTTTAATTAATATTGGTGAATATAAAAAAGCCCTTGAAGTTATATTAAAAGATGAGTTATATAATTGGGAAGGCAAAGAAAATAGTGGGTATCTATATCAACAAATATATAAGGAATTGATAAGAGAAGCTGCTTGCAATAATGATTTATCCTGTTTAGAAGAATATATAGATAAAATGGTTAACTATCCAGCAAACATTCATTATGGAGAAAGTATGAGAAAACCATTATCGGAAATTTACTATATAAGAGGAAAAGTCTACAAGTTACTAGGCAAAATGGATAAAGCGAAAGAAGAGTTCAATATGGGATATAAAGAGATGTTACGTACAGAACAAAATAATACTGATGATAGCATAAGATATAGCCTCAAATGCTTGAAAGACTTAAAGAATATAGAAAGAAATTACAGTAACGTTTGATTATAGAATAATATAAGATATGGAGGAATTTAAGTGGTAGAACAACAAACAATAATAAACAATACAGAAAATATAAAAGTGGTATATAATAAAAATGATTTCAGTTTTAATGTGGAAACTCCAAACAAAGTATGGTGTCAAAAAAAAGATTTCAAGCCATATATTGATATCAGTCATAATGAAGAAATACATAGATTATATTTTGAGAATGCTGAATCAATAACACATAAGTCATTTGAAACAGGTATCGGAAGAGGAATCAAATGTGTATTATCAAATTTTAAGATAGAAAAAGAAGAAATAGAATTTTGTTTTGAGATATCTATCTGGATTGATAATATCTACGAAGATATTCATTTTGAATTAATTCCGATTAATGAGGTTCAAGGGATTATTGAAAAAATTGTTTGGCCTGGACCATTTGAATTTAAGAAGAAAGAAAAAGATAATTATACAGTAATACCTATGATGCTAGGGTGTATTATCCCTAACAACTGGGCAAAAGAAGTACATCCAAAGGATAACGGTAGATATTATACAAGAGGTGCATATATGCCATGGTGGGGACAAGTTGAAGATAATAACGGTTATATAGCTATTGCAGAAACACCTTGGGATGGGGGCTATGAGTTAATCCATCCAGCTGGAGGTGAAACTAATATAGCTTCTGTATGGTATCCTTCGCTTGGAGAAATTGGTTATAATAGAAAGATAAAATACTCATTTATGGATGAATGTGATTATAACCGACTATGTAAAGTATATAAAAAATATGTCAAACAGCAAAAAGGTATAGTTACCCTAGAAGAGAAGGCAATCCAAAATCCTAATATTAACCAACTTATAGGTTCGCCTGTTATTCATTCTTTTATTTATAATCACACTGAGCCATCTAGTGATATTTATGATAGGGAGCATCCTGAGAATAATGATGTATTGGTATCTTTTAATGAAAGAGTCAATCAACTAAAAGAGCTAAAGGAAAAAGGTGTAGAAAAAGCATATCTTCATCTTGATGGATGGGGGAAGAGAGGTTATGATAACCTTCATCCTGATGTTTTTCCTCCTTGTAAGCAAGCAGGTGGTTGGCAAGGAATGAAATACATATCTGATACATGTAAGGAATTGAATTATATTTTTGCTATACATGATCAATATAGAGATTATTACCTTGATGCTGAAACCTATGATAAGGAAAACGCAATTCATAATAGTGATAATAATATAACTGTAGAGGCTGAATGGGCTGGAGGAAATCAAACTTTCTTATGTACTCAGTTAGCACCTTATTATGTGAAGAGAAACTTTGAGATGCAGAAAAAGAATGGGATTGAACTAAATGGAGCATACCTGGATGTTTTTTCTGTAGTGACACTAGATGAATGTTACCATCAAGAGCACAGAATGAGTAGAAAACAGTGTATGGAAAAGAGAAGAGAATGTTTTAATTATGTAAGCTCAGAAAAAATCTTAATTAGTTCAGAAGAGTGTGTTGATTGGGCTTTACCAAATATGGATTTGGTCCATCATTCACCAATGGCGTTGGTTGTGCCTCTTGATGGATGGGATTATACTGGAGATGCAATAGGAATTCCAGTACCACTGTATACGTTAGTTTATCATGAATGTTTGGTAGTTCCTTGGGCGCTTAAAAAAGGTGGTTGGGGGCTGCCAACATCACAAGATGGATTTTTATATGCATTACTTAATGGTGGAACAGGTTATCTTGATATTGAAGCTGATACAGCTGAGATTGAAAAGAATAAGATTGTGTGTAAGCTTCACGAAAAAATAGCTAAGAAGGAAATGATTAGACATGAGTTTGTTGAAGGGGCATTGACAAAACAAAGATCAGTGTTTTCTGATGGTACGATGGTAGAAGTAGATTTTGAGAATGATGCATATGCAATAGGTGAAGAGTAGATTTATTTAATTAAGTACAAATTTATTATTGTTATCATATATCCCTTGAGTTATTGGCTTAAGGGATTTTAAATAGACTTTTGAGAATTTCTTGTGGGATATATATGAGTAATTGACAAAATTTTAGCTAATATATATAATTTATTTAAGTGTTATTTTAGTGAAACATAATAATTCATTGGAGTCAATATAGCTGGAGGTAAGGATATGAAAGAAGTTAAATTAGTTGAACCAAGTATATTATATAGAGAATCATTTCTTGACTTTATTGAAGATGTTAAAGAAACAGGTTACGAATCATATGAGCTTTATAGTAAGGCTGAAAAAGATTTCAACGAGTTTATCAAGGAGCTTCTTAATTCTAGCAAAGGGATTAATATTCCAGAAGGATGGGTACCATGTAGCAGCTTTTGGCTTGTAGATAATCTAGAAGAAGTAATTGGAGTAATAAGAATTAGGCACTGTGTTAATAGTGAATTCTTGGAAATGGTAGGTCATATCGGTTACGAGATAAAATCTACACATAGAAAAAAAGGTTATGGTAGCAAATTACTTGAATTGGGTTTAGTTGAAGCCAGAAAGCTTGGATTAGAAGAAGTAATAATAACATGTGATGAAAATAACATAGGCTCCAGAAAAATCATTGAAAAGTTCAAAGGTAAATATATAAAATCTATTTTTGATATGGATAATCAAAGAAACTTACTTCAGTATAAGGTATAATAGGATATTTCTAGACAATATATGGGAGGTTTTAATGGATAAAATAGAATATAAAAAAGTAGAAAGCTATATGCTTTCTTGTATGAATATCTATACCATAACGGAGAACCAATTTCATTTATAAAAACAATTAATCCGTTAACAGGGGGAGAATAATTTGCAAATAGAATTATCTAGCAAACAAAAGGAGTTTATAGATAAATACATAAAAAAATCAGCTAAAGACATATGGGAAGAAAAGTTGATAAATCTAAAAGGAATAGTACTTAACGGGGAAGAAGATAATCAACAGATAGAAGATAAAATTAACGAATGGATTTTAGTTGACATTAAAGTGGCAGAAGAAAACACCAGACCATATAAATGTGTATGTGGACGTTCGTTAAGATATCAATATGTAATTAAACACAGAATACTAGATATAACTTATAATCTTGGTTGTGAATGTGTTAAAAAGTATACTGGTATAGATAGCAAAATAGTGAACAGAGTTCTACTTAAAAAAGAAGAACTAAATAGTATGGTTGATGAAATAATAAGAAAATTAAACGAAGCAGAAATTGATAGACAACTGTATTTGTTGGATTATAATGAGATACCAAATATGATTAGACAACAACTATTGATTGGTCTACCATTAACCGATAAACAATTAGAAAAAGTTTTTAAGGTTATTGGTAAAGCTAATAATAAAATGAATTATCCTAAGAAAGTGCATAATGTAATTCAAAAATTAACCAAAGAACAACTAGAGTTTTTGAATAAATTGGATTATGAAGATAAACAACCACTAATTATATCATTAATGGATGGTAAAAAAATATATAGTATGGATGAACTTAAGGGAGTAGAATTATCTAATATATCGTTAAGAAAAGTTGAGTTAAACTTACCTTTTACGGATAAAGAAGTCATAAATATCAAAAAAGGTAAGAAAACAGAGGATATCAAATATATTGAGATTGCCAGTAAAAAACTTAATAAATCCCAATATGAATTTTGGTGTAGCAGAATGTCTCTAAACCAGAGAAAAGAAACTGCCAAATACATTGTAGAAGGAACAAATATATGTGATAGAAGACTTGTTAGAGGAAAGTATTTAGATAAAAACATAAAAAGACAAATTGAATTAGGAATTCCATTGACAGAAAAACAAATGAAAAACCTAGACATATAGCATTATAAATAAAAATACGAAATAATATAAGGGAGGATTATAATGGAATTATTAGAGGTTATGAGAAAAAGAAGGTCGTCAAGAAAGTTTCAAGATATTGAAATAAGCGATAGTATTATTAATGATATTTTGGAAAGTGCAAGACTTGCACCTGAGACAGATACTTGTAATTATTATATTGGAGTAATCACAGATAACAAAGTAAAGAATCAAATCGCAAATGCAACGTTATTCGCTGAGTGGGTTGCAGAAGCACCTGTTATTTTTATTTGCTGTTGTGATATTAGTTGGGATATTGGTGAACAAAAAGATGATGATTATGGTGTTATTGGAAACAAACTTAGATATAGTAAAGAGATAGTTGATTTTTTAAGAGAACATAATAATCGTAAAGCCTGTAAAACCTTAGTACAGAGTACACCAGTTTACATAGCTGCTCAACATATGATTCTTACTGCTGTTTCACATGATTTACGTGGGTGTTTAGTTGATTTTATTGATATAGAGAAAATTAATAAAATATTAGGATTACCAGAGCATATAACATGTCAACTATTAGTACCTGTTGGATATCCAGCTGAAAAGACAATTCCTAAAAGTAAAGAAAGTAGAGAGGATATGTTTTTTTATAATAAGTGGAAATAATATAGTAATCGTAGAATTATAATTTACATAAATGTAAGGTGACTGAATTGTTATTATAATACTTTTTTTAGAGAAAGGAAGAAATAAATATGATTAAGAAATTAACAGATAAAGTTTATTATATGCCACATAAAGAGGATACAGATAGACCTTCTTTAGGAGTTATCTGTGGTAGTAAGTATAGCTTGGTAGTTGACTCAGGTAATTCTCCAAAACATGCGAAAGAATTTTTAATGGAGCTAGATGCATTAGATATTCCACCTTTGAAATATTTAGCAATTACACATTATCATTGGGATCATATATTTGGAATAAAAGAGATGGGGTTAGTGACTATAGCTAATCATAATACAATAAAGAAATTAGAAGAAATAAAAAAATTAAAGTGGGACGATGTATCTTTAGTAGAACATGTTAATGAAGGGAGATTTTCTGATTTTACAATTGAGTGTATAAAAAAGGAAATTACGGATAGAGATAATTTTGAAATAGGTGAGTTAGATATTACATATAAGGATAGTGTTAAAATAGATCTAGGAGGATTAACATGTATAATTAAATCAATTGGGGGTGACCACACTAATGATGCATCTATGATATATATTCCTGAAGAAAAAGTTTTATTTTTAGGTGATTGTATTTATGGTGGTATGTACAAAGGTGTATATGGTTATACAAGGGAAAAATTATTCCCAATGATTGATGATATTCTAGAGTGTGATGCAGATCATTATATTGTATCTCATGAGAATATATTTGATAAAGATGGGATAACAGATTTATTAAATCAACTAAAAGCAGCAGGGCAAGTAGTAGGGAAAGATTTATCTAGCGATGAAGCAATAAAAAGATTCTCCAATACATATAATAGAATGCCTTCTGAAGATGAGAGCTTTTACATAAAATGTTTTGCAGATGTAAACAGAGTAATGTTGAGACAATAGTTATAATAAAGTATTAACATTGATTTGAATGAAAGAATAAAATGGGAGTATAAAAATGATTAGAAATGCACCAATATGGGTTAATGAATTATTAGTTGACAGTCTAAGAATAATTATAGGATTGTTAATTGTAATAAATATTATTTTTATTATTATCCTTCTAAGGTATATTATTAAAGGTATTTATTATAAGCATAAAAAACAAGGAAAACACAATAAATATTATAGCAGGAAAAAGATATTTTTATATTCGGGTATAATCATAGTAACATCTATAGTTATAAGTGTTTTCTACTTACCAAGACAAGTATTACCTAATGATGATTATAGTATTTACAGCATGAATCTAAATAGATTTTATCCTATAGAACAAAATCAGTATAACCTTAAAGACCTAAGTAAATTAAAAAAATTGGAGAATATTTTAAAAGATTATAAATGCAAAAGGATTTTGTTTGGTACAAGTTGTGTTCAAATTATTAAAGACTCGAATCCCATATGTTTTAGTCTGTTATGGTATAATGAAAATGAAAGGGAAACTTTATTTGTAAATTTTATAATTGAAAAAGATAGGCAAAGAGTATATACGTCAGCTAATATTGATTTTGTATATGATATTGACAATAATGATGGCATGTTAGCTGATAAAATTTATCGCTTCTTTGATGAAAATTATTAAGTTATTATAGAATATTAAATAATTAGTTGTGCAACTGTTGTAATATATGAAGAGGACGATGCTGGTAGACAATATGAAGGACAGCTAGTCAAATATACTTTAAATATGAAAGATGGTAATGTTATAGAAATTGGTTCCTATAATCCATTTTCATTTATTGATGGAAAGTGTTATAAAACAAAATATGAACCATGTGAAAAACTTAATAGCCTAGGAAGTAAATTAATTAAGTAACTAATGTGATTTGATATTATTAAAAAACAATGACTATAGAGAGGTACATAATGGAAATTAAGAATAATAAAGAGTATTTTAATAATCAGTATAAAGAATGGATTAATACTGTAGATGAAAATAAACTTAGAATCATGAAAAAGTCAATAGAGTTATTGAATATAGATAAAAACCATAAGATTCTAGATGTTGCTTGTGGAATAGGAGTATTATATCCCTTACTAAAGGATATTCCTGTTAAAGATTATATGGCAATTGATATCTCTGAAAAAATGCTTGAAGAGTTTGCAAAACGATATTGTAATGTTAAAATGAAACTTTATAATTTTGAAGAGCCTATTAAACTAGATGAAGAATTTGATTATATAATAATTTTCAATAGTATTCCACATTTTGAAAATCTTAATGGAGTATTTCTAAATGCAAGAAATAATTTGAAACATGGTGGTAAGTTATCAATTATTCATACTAGAACACGATTAGGAATAAGTGAGCATCATAAGAAGATAGGCTATTCATTAGGTAGAGATGCTATACCAAAAGATAGTACATTAAAAACACTTTGTGATAAGTATAGGTTTCAAATTGATAAAATATTAGATGATGAATTTTTCTTTTTTAGCTGTACTAAAATGAGGTGAAGTAATAAGGTAGCTAACAAAATTCATTAAAATAACCGTAAAGTTAAGGATGGTTAGGTAGAGAGCGACCATGGAGGTAAACATGAAGATACATACATAAAAAAGCATATCTTATTGCTACAAATCTTAGAGAAGTTGATTTAAGTGGTGCGGATTTTATAGGAGCTGATTTACGAGATGCAGATGTTAGCGGAGCTAACCTAAAAGATAGTATTTTTCTTACTCAATCTCAAATTAATACGGCAAAGGGGGATTATTATACAGCTTTACCTACTATTTTGGTTCGTGCGCCTAATTGGTCTATGTATTTAAAAATGGAATTAAAAATGAAAGGGGTTTAAAATTATGAATAATACATTAAATGATTTTTTTAATGACTTGAATGATGATGATAAGAAAATCTATTCACAAATAGCAGACTTTGCATATGAACTAGGTTATAAACCCAAAAGAGCAAGAACTAAAGATATTAACTATGTATTTACTAATAATAAGACAAAAATACATTTTTTAAAATTTTCATATACGGATGGTCAGCCAAAATTAAAGATGAGATATTTTGCAACTGATAATTATTCTGGATTTTTTCATGAAGCTATAAAAAATACAATAGAAGAATTTAATTTTAAGTATACTGGTTGTTATAAATGTGGAAGATGTAAAGATAAAACACTAGGATATATATATGAATATCCTGATGGAAAAAAATATTTTAGATGTGGTAGAGAACTGATATGTTTACCACCTATTACACAAAATGAAGTTCCAGAAATTTTTAGGTTACTTAAAACGCAACATGAATATCATTTATCACATAATAAATAAAGTAAAGGAAAATGAGGCGAAATTATGATTAACTATGGTGATAAGGATTTTTGGCCTTACTAGATAAAATATTTTTAAGACTCATAATGAAACTCATTTTATGAAAGGTGTTATGATTAGGAGATAAATGGAAGGGTGATAATAATGTATGATTATAAGTTTATAAGAATAGACATCTCTAAATGGAACAATAACCCAAAAGAAGATTACAGAGAAATAATTAGAAGAGAAGCCAGGGATGGGTGGGAGCTTGTACAGATATTTGCCCCATCACTAGCTGCGGCAGGATTTAGTAAGTATTTTGAAATAATATTGAAAAGAAAAATGTAATACAAAAAAACATAATTGTAAGAACGGGAAGGGATTTAGTTATTATGGAGAATTCAACAATATTAAAGTTCTAGACCAATTAATAGAAAAGGATGATTTTTATTTTCCTTATTTCCCCTAAAAAAGAATTTTTACCAGGAAAATCATTTGCTTATTGTAATGGTGGTTTTGTATTACTAGCAGTAATAGTTAATCTAAGAATGTGTATAAAAACGCTCCTCATTTTTGCATACTATAACTATTTACACTAATATTTAAATTTGCTATAATACAAGGAAACATAACTATATTAGAGTTAATGTAGGAGGATATTATGCAAAAAAGTACATTGCAAACAGTAGATAGAGCACTAACTATATTAGAGATATTATCTCAAGAAGTAAATGGTTTGACAGCAAAAGAGATAGAAAATAAGATTGAGCTCAACAAAAGCACAATCCACAGATTACTTATGACACTTTTAAACAAAGGTTTTATAGAAAAAAATGAACAAACCAATAGATATATAATTGGTCTTAAGATGGTAGAGCTTAGCAGTATACGATTAAATAATATTGAATTGAAAACTGAAGCTCTTCCATATCTTAGAGAAATGTCCTATAAACTTAATCAACCTGTTCAACTAGCAACATATCTAGATGGAGATGCAGTTTTTATTGAAAAAATTGAACCAATACACTCTATAAGAATGTACTCACAAATTGGTAAAAGAATACCTATCTATTGTTCATCAGTAGGTAAAGCATTACTATTACAATGGAGTAATGAAAAAATATTGAAATTATTAGAGGATATTGAATTTACTAGTTTTACTCCTACTACATTATTAGATCATGAAAAAATTATTCAAGAGATAGAGGAAGCTAGAATAGAAGGCTTTGCTATAGATAATCAAGAGCATGAAATTGGGATTTATTGTATTGCTTCACCTATATATGACTATAGAGGAGAAATAATTGCAGCGGTAAGTACGGCTGGAACAAATAAAGAGTTTCTAGAAAATAAAGATGCTGAAATAATTCACGAAGTTAAAAATACTGCTGAAAAAATATCTAAACGTATGGGATATAGAGCTAAATAAATTTAGATAATAGTATTTGTTTGCATTATTTTTGCGTTAATTGAAGAGAGTTTGTATTAAGACTAAGAAGCAGACGCTTCTTTTAAAATTACCTGTTGGTAGTTTCATATATTGAAACTTAGTATTATTAAATGGAATTGGGGTTGACATTAATTATAGTCAATGCTAAAATGTATATATAATGAAAACATGTTTCATATAGTGAAACTAATATAGAAAGGATGAAAATATAATGGAAATAAGACAACCATCAAATTCAAGAGATGCTAAGCATTATACTACAGATAGACTTAGAGAAGAATTCTTAATTGAAGAATTATTCGTTACAGGAAAAATTAAACGTGTTTATAGTCACATAGATAGAATTATAACTATGGGTATCTGCCCAGGGGATAAGGCTATCACTTTAGATGAAAACTTGGACGTATGGAAGAACTTAGGAACTAATTCTTTCTTAGAAAGAAGAGAATTAGGAGTTATAAATATAGGTGGAAAAGGTCAAATCACTGTTGACGGAGAAGTATACAAATTAAATGAGCGTGACGGATTATATGTAGGTATGGGAGCTAAAGAAGTTTTATTCACTAGCGATGACCCAAAAAATCCTGCTAAATTCTATAGTTTAAGTGCGCCAGCTCATAAAACATACAAAAATGTACATATTGACATTACTAATGCAAAACAAGTTAACTTAGGTTCAGACGAATCTTGTAACAAGAGAACTATATATCAATACATTCATCCAGAAGTAATGGAAAGCTGTCAATTATCAATGGGTCTTACTAAGATGGCTCAAGGAAACGTATGGAATACAATGCCAGCACATACTCATGAAAGAAGAATGGAAGTATATGTATACTTTGATATTCCAGAAGATTCAGTAGTATTCCATTACATGGGTGAACCAACTGAAACAAGACATATCGTTATGAAGAATGAACAAGCTGTTATTTCACCAAGCTGGTCAATCCATTCAGGTTGTGGAACAAGTGCCTATACTTTCATTTGGGGTATGGTTGGAGAAAATAAAGCTTTTGATGATATGGATCACTTAAAGATTACTGACTTAAAATAATTGGTAGAATAGATATTCCTAGAAAACACAATATTAGGAGGTAAATAAAATGGCAAATAAATTTACATTAGAAGGAAAAGTGGCTATAGTTACAGGTTGTAGTACTGGTCTTGGTCAAGGAATGACATTAGGACTTGCAGAAGCAGGAGCAGACATTGTTGGTGTTGATTATGTTGACGCACCTGAAACACAAGAAAAAGTAGAAGCGTTAGGAAGAAAATATTTAGGAATAAAAGCTAACTTACTTACAACAGAGCCTATTCAAGGTATCGTAGATCAGACTGTAGAAAAATTTGGTAGAGTAGATATTCTTATAAATAATGCAGGTATAATTCGTAGAGAAGATTCTATTAACTTTACAGAAAAAGATTGGGATGACGTTATGAACATTAACGTGAAAACAGTATTTTTCTTCAGTCAAGCAGTAGCAAAACAATTCATGAAACAAAAATCAGGCGGAAAAATCATTAATATTGCATCAATGCTTTCATTCCAAGGAGGTATCAGAGTTCCTTCTTATACAGCAAGTAAAAGCGGTGTAATGGGTATTACTAGATTATTAGCTAATGAATGGGCAAAAGAGAATATTAATATTAATGCAATCGCACCAGGTTACATGGATACTAATAATACTGCTGCTTTAAAAGCAGACCCAGTTAGAAGTAAAGCAATACTTGATAGAATACCTGCAAATAGATGGGGATTACCATCAGATTTAGCTGGTCCTGTAGTATTCTTAGCTTCAGAAGCAGGAAGTTATGTAAATGGTTATACATTAGCTGTTGATGGCGGATGGTTAGCTAGATAAGACATATACTACATAGTTATAATAAACATAAAAATTATTAATACTTCAAAAAAAGCTTATTCTATATCAGGATAAGCTTTTTATTTATCATTGATAAGAAGATTATATTTACTAATTTTCTACTTAAAATGCATATTCCGCATTGTAAAAGAAAATAATACTACCAAGCAAATAATGAAAGTTGTGAGGTGTAATTATGTTTGAAGACATAAAAGATAACAATATCTATAAAAATCTTTATGATGGACAATGGGTCAGTTCTGCTTCCAATAATTTTATAACCATTAATTCTCCTATTAATGAAGAAGAAGTTGGAAAGATTCAAGCTATGACAGGAGAAGAAGTAGATAAAGTAGTTTCAAAAGCTCAGAGTTCTTTTGGTATTTGGGCAGATAAACCAGTTAGTGAGCGAGCCGATATCATTCATAAGGCAGCAGCAATATTGGAAGAAAATTCAGAGGAAATAGCAAATATATTAACTAAAGAAATAGCAAAAGATATTAAGAGTGCAAGATCTGAAGTTATTAGGACCGTTGATTTTATAAGATTTACAGCAGATGAAGGTAAAAGAATACAAGGAGAAACTCTACAAGGTGATGGTTTTCATGGATTCTCAAAAAATAAATTGGCTTTTGTTACAAGAGAACCAGTAGGAGTAGTTCTTGCAATATCACCTTTTAATTATCCAGTTAACCTTTCAGCATCAAAGATAGCACCAGCATTAATGGCAGGAAATAGTGTGGTTTTCAAACCACCCACTCAAGGTTCTATTAGTGCATTATATCTAGCAAAAGTATTTCAAGCAGCGGGGTTACCGAGTGGTGTACTTAATACAATAACAGGTAAAGGTTCTGAAATAGGAGATTATATTATAAAACACAAGGAGATTGATTTAATAAATTTTACTGGTAGTAGTGAAGTTGGAAGACATATATCAGAGGTGACAACTATGGTTCCAAGTATTATGGAGTTAGGCGGAAAAGACGCAGCAATAGTATTAGAGGATGCTGATCTAGAACATGCAGCTAATAATATAGTAAAAGGAGCTTTCAGCTATTCAGGTCAACGATGTACTGCATTAAAAAGAGTTCTGGTATTAGAAAATATTGCAGACCAATTAGTAGATATTATCACTGAATATGTATCACAATTAAAAGTAGGAAATCCTTTTGATGATGTAACAATAACTCCACTTATCAACAATAAAGCAGCTGATTTTGTTCAAGGGTTAATTGATGATGCTATAGAGAAGGGTGCAACATTGAAAATAGGTAATAAAAGAGAAGGAAATCTATTATATCCAACTGTATTTGATAACGTAACAACTCATATGAGGATTGCATGGGAAGAACCTTTTGGACCAGTACTTCCTATAATTAGAGTAAAGAATATTGATGAAGCTGTTGAGATAGCCAATGCATCTGAATATGGATTGCAATCTTCAATATTCACAAATGATATAGATGATGCTTTTCATATCGCAAGGTTATTAGAAGTCGGTACAGTTCAAATAAATAATAAAACAGAAAGAGGACCTGATCATTTCCCATTCTTGGGAGTAAAATCATCGGGCATGGGAACACAAGGTATTAGGTATAGTATTGAAGCAATGAGTAGACCAAAAGCAATTGTTGTAAATCTTAGAGAAAGAAGCGATAAAGTAGGACAGGTGAAATAAGAGAGAGTGGAATATAAGGGCTATTAATGAGGGTTAATTGTAGCCCTTTTTTCTATATAAGCCTTTACAAAAAACTTAAGAAAGTGTAGAATAAAATAAACAGACCGTCAGTCGGTTTGTTGTTGTAAGGAGGTTTATATGGATTTAAAACAGAATATTATAAGAACGGCGTATAAACTATTTGCTGAAAAAGGTTATGAAAAGACAACTGTATCAGAGATCATTGAGTCAGTAGGAAGTTCTAAAGGCGGATTTTATCACCACTTCAAATCAAAAGATGAAGTACTTGAAGCAATAACCATAAATTATATTAAAGATCTAGTCAGATATTATGAAAAGATGCAAGAAAAAAATGTAGAATCCACAATTGAATCATTAAATAATGTTTTTATTACTATCAACAAATGTAAAGCAAATAAAATAGAAGAATGGCCAGAGATTGGTAAGATATATTCTTTTAACGGCAACAACACTATTTTGAGGAAGATGGCAGAAGAATTTGAAATAGTTACAACAGAACTTTACAAAAAATTAATCATACAAGGTAATGAAGAAGGTATATTCAATGTAAAATATCCTGAATATTTAGCGGGATTATGGACTAGAGAATTAATTAGAATTTATAGTATCATACCCCAGATTATTTTGGCAAAGGATACAAAGAAATACGTTGAGTTCACAGAATTACTTAAGTTTAGTGAAGAATTAATAAATGGAGCATTAGGTTTTGATACAAATAAGATAAAAATAAAAGAAGAAGCATTGTCTTATGTAAAATATTGTAGAGATCAATTCAGTAAACAGGATAATTATAAAGGAGGTAGTTGAATGATAGAAGTTAAAAATCTCACACAGATTTATAAGAGTGGAAAAGGTGTCTTTGATTTGAACTTCAAAATTAAGGAAGGAGAAGTTTTTGGCTATATTGGCCCTAATGGTGCTGGAAAAACAACAACCATAAGAAATTTACTTGGGTTTGCTAATCCAACAAAAGGCAGTGCAGTAATTAATGGAATTAATTGCCGAAAAGAAGCAGCAAAACTTCAAAATACTATAGGTTATCTTCCAGGAGAGATTACCTTCTTTGAAAATATGAAAGGTATGGAATTCCTTAGGTTCATGTGTGAAATGCGTCATACCAAAGATTTATCAAAACGTAATGAGCTTATAGAACTATTTGAATTAGATACAAAAGGTAAAATAAGAAAGATGTCAAAAGGGATGAAACAGAAACTAGGGATAGTGACAGCATTTATGCATGATCCATCAATATATATATTAGATGAACCAACAAGTGGGTTGGACCCTTTGATGCAGAATATATTTATGAACCTGTTGGACAAAGAAAAAGAAAGAGGTAAAACAATAATGATGTCTTCTCATATCTTTGAGGAAGTTCAAAGAGTTTGTGATAGAGCAGGCATCATAAAAGATGGTAGAATTGTTGCTGTTGAAGATGTTCAATCTCTTAATGCTATGAAACAAGAAACTTTTATAATTAGATTATCAAACAAAAATGATGTAAGTAAACTTATGAATAATAAACTGGATGTCAAAAAAATAACCGATAAAAAGGTTAAAATTACAGTAAATAATAATTATAAAGAATTCTTTAAGATTTTATCTGATTGTAGTGTGGTTGGATTAGAAGCTGAGCAACAATCCCTTGAAAATGTATTTATGAAATACTATGGAAAGGATGGTGTTACTTATGAATAATACATTGTTCAAAGCAACATTCAAGGCAAATTGGGGCATAGGATTATTTTTTACACTTTTCATACTAATGTATGTAACAATAAGCATTGTTATGTTTGACCCTGATAGTGCAGAAACAATAGAAAGTATGTTAGCATTGATGCCAGAAGGAATGTTAAAAGCTTTCGGATTTGATAATTTAGGAACAGATTTAACTGGTTATTTAGCACATTATCTTTATGGTTTCATTTTTCTCGTATTTCCAATGATATATACTATAATCATAGGAAATAAATTGATTGCTAAACATGTTGATAATGGATCAATGGCTTATATATTAACAACACCTAATACTCGTATTAAAATAGCAGCAACTCAAGCTATTTACCTGGTAAGTAGTATAGCTGCCATTTTCATAATAAATGTAGGTATAGGTATTGTTATTAGTGAATCTATGTTCACAGGACATCTTGATATAGGCAAATTCATTGCTCTTAATTTAGTGACTTATTTAGCGACAATTGTTGTTAGTGGTATAGTATTCTTATTTTCATGTTTATTCAATGAATCAAGAAATGCTCTCGCCTTTGGAGGGGGAATAGCAGCTATATTTTTAATATTTAGGATGCTCATGGGAATAAGTGAAGACATATCATGGTTAAAATATTTTACTATTTATTCTTTTGTAGATATTGAAGAAATATTAAGCAGTTCTACTTATGCTAGTATGACAAGTTTGATTTTATTAGGTATAAGCGGTATACTTTACTTTGCAGCGATAATTATTTTTGACCGTAGAAGTCTATCAATATAAAAATAACAAAAAAGTTAGAGGGGCTGTAGGATAATACATTTTTAATATTAATATCAAGGAAGCAACACAGTTTGTATTCCAAATATATAGCCATCATAAAAACATATTATCAACAGCCCCATTTTAATTAGGATAATTAATTATTGACACATAATAAAAACTATAGTATATTAATAAATAACAGGTGATTTTTAATGCAGATAAAAAAAGATGAAGTAAAAAACGCTATAATTAAAAGTGGAGAAAAAGAATTTTTGGAAAAAGGATATGAAAAAGCATCTATTAGAAAAATAGTAAAGCAAGCAGGAACTACTATTGGTAATTTTTATAACTATTTTGATAATAAAGAGGCTCTATTTGAGGTGATTGTAAAGGATGAATATGACAAGTTCATCTATTTTATCCATAATCATGACAAGATAGAAAGACCTGATTACTTATGGCAGATATCTAATCCATCAAAATGGAGAACGGTACTTTCAGAACTCTTAGGTAAAGTGGTTCCTAATTTTGGTATAGGGTTAATTATATTATTAGACTGTAGCGAAGGTACTAAATTCGCTAATTGCAAAAATAAATTGGTTAATATTATTAGAAATCATTTTATTGAGCATACAGAAAAATATAATAAGGAGTATAATTCTATTGAGATTGGAGATATTATTTCTGAACAGTTAATAGATGGAATTATAAAAATTCTTAGAAATAATTACAATCCTAATCTAAAACATAAATTAATAACTGAATATATCCTATTCTACATGATTGGAACAATGGGACTTATAGGGGATTTTAACATTTAATTTTTTTTGCCGCAAAAAAGAACATCTGATTTTTATTAAAAGTAGGAGGACTATCTATGATATTAGCAAATGATTTAATGTTTACTTATCCAAAGACAAATAAATTAGCAGTCAACAAAGTGAATTTTCATATAGATAAAGGAGAGATATTTGGTTTTTTAGGACCTAGTGGAGCTGGTAAAACAACCACTCAAAAGTTAATCATTGGTTTGTTAAGAGGGTATAAGGGACATATAAAAGTGCTAGGTAAAGAGAGAAACAAATGGAACAAAGATTTCTTTGAAGATATAGGAGTCGCATTTGATTTTCCAAATCTCTATTTAAAATTAACTGCTAAAGAAAATCTGGACCTTATTGGATCGTACTATAAAAATAACAAAACTGATATAAATTATTTATTAGATAGAGTAGGATTATTAAAAGATAAAAATAAAAAGGTAGAAGGATTTTCTAAGGGGATGAAAATGAGACTTAATTTTATTAGAGCTCTAATTCATAGTCCTAAGCTATTGTTTTTTGATGAACCAACGTCTGGGCTAGATCCAGTAAATGCCAAAATTATCAAAGATATTATATTAGAATTAAAAGAACAAGGGAAAACCATATTTTTAACAACACATAATATGACTGTGGCAGAACAATTATGTGATAGAATAGCTCTTATTGTAGATGGTAGTATAAAAGTAATTGATACACCTAAAAATCTTATGATAAAAAATGGACGTAATACTATTAAGTTAGAATATGTGGAAGGTAATCGATTAAATGCTACGGAATATGAGTTAGATACAATCAATAGCAATTTAGAATTTTTAAAAATTATTCAGACTAAGAAAATTAAGACAATACATAGTGGGGAGGCTACATTAGAAGATGTATTCATCGAATTAACAGGGAGGAAATTGATATGAGAATGACAGGAGCATTAAAAACAGATTTTAAGTTCCAGATGAAGCAGGGATTTTATATTATTTACATTTTTTTAACTATCATCTATATGGCAATTTTATCTATGATTCCTAAAGAATTTAAGAACATTATTTTACCCATAATAGTATTTTCAGATCCATCTGTAGTAGGATTTTTCTTTATTGGTGGCATAATCATGTTGGAAAAATTACAAGGAATCATTAATTACATTGTAGTGACTCCTCTTAGTATAAAAGAATACATTTTATCCAAGGTATTTACCTTATCCCTATTGGCGGTTATTGCAGGAGAAGCAATAACTTTTGTCTCCATAAATTCTGGAAGTGTCAATAATATAATATTGGCAATAGGTATTTTTATATCATCTGTTTTCTTTATTCTGATAGGTATTATTGTAGTAGTAGGGTGTAAAACACTTAATCAATACCTGGTTAAGATGATACCATTCTTGTTGTTGCTTATAATTCCTTGTATTTCTATTGTAGATTTTAAGTTTTCATATATATTGACTGTAATCCCTAGTGTAGCAGGGTTTAGAATCGTATATGGTGCCTTTAATGATTGGAATGTTATTGAAGCAATAGGTCTTATAATATATGTAATAATTATCGATTATCTTTTGTTGCACAAAGTAGAAAAAATATTTGAAAATAAAATAGTCTATGGAGGTTAGAGCAATGATTAATTGTGAGCATGTGAAGGCTGACTATAAGCAAATTTTTAGAGAAAAAATAATGTTATTGCTTTTTATTTTACCAGTAATATTAATATGTTTGTTGAAAATTATATTAATAATTACTCCGATCTATATAGAAAAATATTTTAATATTGATATTACAGATTATCACAGCTATATAATATCTGTAATATTTTTGATGATTCCATCAATGATAGGAACAGTTGCAGGGTTTATGATGTTAGACGATAAAGATGGTAAAATATTTGAACTTATGTCAATAACACCCATTGGCAGAAACGGATATTTATATAACAGACTATTAATTCCGATAATAATTACATTCATATACAGTTTTTTGATAAGATTAGTTATAGGTATAGCTTCTATTAGTTATGGAACAATGTTATTGATAAGTATTCTATTAAGTATACAAACAATAATCATTGGATTAATAATGTTTGACATAGCAGATGATAAGGTAAAAGGATTAACATATGCAAAAGGACTTAATATTATTATGATATTTGGGTTGGCTGACCTATTAAATAATGAATCTATAGTTTATATTGCAATGTTGTTTCCATCATATTGGATTACAAGGTTAATAAAATCCCCAAGTTTTTCTAACATAATAATGTCATTGTGTATTCATTTATTATGGTTATTTATTATTCTAGGCAGGTTTTATAAGAAAAAAAAATAATAACTATACAACTATACCTTTCATACCATAATATACAGGCAGACCTCTGTTCAAGCAATATATAATATGTTACTTAAACAGAGGTCTGAAATTTTAACTATGCAATTAAAATTTATCTTCTTCTTTTTCTTGTGTTTGCTAATTCCATTGTAATATTTTTACCACGTATTCTTGATTGATTCATTTTATCAATAACTTGATTAGCATATTTTTCTGGTATTTCTACAAAAGTATATTTATCGTACATATCAATTGAACCAATAGAGGAACCTTTTATCTTAGTTTCACCTGCAATAGCACCAACTATATCTCTAACACCTATTTTATGGTTCTTTCCAATATTGACATATAATCTTGCCATACCTTTTTCTTTCTTATTACCATAGCGTTTGGATGTATTATTTCCTCTATCATTATTATATGACTGTCTTCTGCTTATTTCATAAGATAAGTTCATGTTATTTTCTTCTTTTAATTCAAGATTAGACATGAGTAGTGCTGCAGCTATCTTATCAGAAGTATAACCTTTATCATTTAGTTTGGTAATGATATTTTCATATTGTTCTAAATCAGAAGTATTATCAATAGTAGCAGCTAGTGATTCCATATAGTTATCTATCTTTACAGCATTAACTTTGTTAATTGATGGGATTTTTTTTCTAGGAATATCTTTTTTAATATATCTTATTATATTTGATATTCTTCTAGTTTCTGTCTTAGAAACTAAAGTATAAGAAGTACCTTTTTTGCCTGCTCTACCTGTACGACCAATTCTATGGACGTAATATTCTTCATTATCTGGCACATCATAATTAACTACAGCTTCAACATTTTGAATATCAAGACCTCTTGCAGCAACATCAGTAGCAACAAGTATATTAATAATACCTTTATTGAATTTGTTGAGTACGCTAAGTCTTACTACTTGATTCATGTCACCATGTATTTTATCACATGCGTAACCATTGTCTTGTAACAAGTCTGTTACCTCATCAACCTTTTTTTTAGTATTACAGAATATTAATGATAGCTTTGGATGGTACACATCTATCAATCGTCTAAGAACTTCTAATTTATGATGTTCTAAAACATGATAATATCTTTGATCGATAGTATCAGTAGTCAATTCTTTTCTTGTAATCTTAATAAGTTTAGGCTTCTTTTGGTAATTATGAGTAATATCTAAGATACTTTTTGGCATAGTTGCTGAAAAAAGTATTGTCTGGAGATTTTCGTTTGGTATTTTACTTAGTATAGTTTCAATATCTTCTCTAAATCCCATATTAAGCATTTCATCAGCTTCATCCAGTATAATTGAATTAACATGGTCAAGTTTAATGGTTTTTCTATTCATATGATCCATAAGTCTTCCAGGAGTACCAATGATTATTTGAACACCTTTTTTTAGAACAGAAATTTGTCTATAGATAGGTTCGCCACCATAAACAGGAAATGATTTTATATTATGCATATATTTTGTTAGCTTTTTGAACTCATTACATACTTGAACAGCTAACTCTCTTGTAGGGCATAGGACTAATACTTGTGGTTTTTTAATAGATGGATCAACTTTTTCTAATATTGGAATTGCAAATGCTGCCGTTTTACCTGTACCTGTTTGGGATTGTCCAATAATATCACTGCCTGATAATATTTCTGGAATTGATTTTTCTTGTATTTCAGTTGCTTCTTCAAATCCCATATCAGATATAGCTTTTAGAATATTATCAGATATATTTAATTCGTTGAAATTCATTATATTATCTCATCCTTAATCTTATTTGTGTTTTATCTTCTATAACTAAATCATTATAGTTGTTAATCGTGAAAAAATCAAGTATAATTTGATATATCTCTATTTTAACCAATTAATTCTTTTATTACTTATAAGTATATGTTAAAATATATTCAAAAGTATTAACATATTATTTATTAATAGTTTATTTTGACAAATACAGAATTGTTCAAAATAATATTGGTTACATATTAAGTATTGTTAAAGGAGGACGTTAATATGAAAAAAAGAAATCTATTAGGCATATTGATAATTGCAATTGGTGTTGTAATTTTATTAGGTAGATTAGATATAATTGATAGCGAAAATATTTTTGGTACTTATTGGCCCCTTATATTAATTGCTATTGGTTTAGTAAATCTATTTGATAAATATGGTTCAAAAACATTAGCTTCTGTATTTATATTTGTTGGTGTTATTTTTCAATTAAAGGAATTGAATATAGAAATCCTAGAAGGTATTAATATAGGTGAATTCATATTCCCAGCAGTTGTTATTATAGTTGGTGCTTGGTTAATAATTCCTAAAAAAAAACGTAGCAATAAAATATACTCAGATAATATATTAGACACTTTTTGTTTGTTTTCAGGAAGCGATATAATTAATGATTCAACTGACTTTCAGGGAGGTAATTTAGGTACTGCTTTTGGTGGCATTGATGTTGATTTGAGAAATTCTAACATCACAGAAAATGAACCAATAATAATTGATGCATTTGTTGCATTTGGTGGTATTGATATAAAAGTACCGATGGATTGGAAAGTTGAAATAAAAGGAATCCCTCTTTTTGGTGGATGGGGTAATAAAACAAAAAGAGAGATGGTTAATACAAACAAAGTGCTTATAGTTAAATGTTTTATTTTGTTCGGCGGACTTGACGTTAAATATTAATTAATAAGAGAGATATCTAATGAAAATGTAGAATCTCTCTTTAATTGTATTATTACAAATAAGCTTCTCTAACTATAAACTTTATTCAAATGCTAAAAGTAAAGATTTATAATAATTTAAGATATTTTTTAATATATTTTAATAAGATTTTAATATTAATAAATTATACTAGACATGTTGGATATACTAATAGTATGTTGAAATTGTAGATAGATGAAGAAGAAAGGATGTGGGATTATGATTGAATGGTTTAAAGAGTTAATGACACTTGGCTATTGGACAGATATGCTTAATCAAATAAGCTCTATGGGAATGTTTGCCGGTGTTGGATTAGCAATGATTGAAGCTTTTTTCCCACCATTACCTTTAATATTATTTGTAACGATTAATGTTATGGCCTTTGGTTTTTGGACTGGTTATTTATATTCATGGTTAGGTTCATGCATTGGCTCAATTATTGTATTCTTGGTAATAAAAAAATTTGGACAAAAAAGATTCCAGCAGAAGATTGCTCATAACGAAAAAATCTATAATATTTTTAATTGGATAAAGGATAAAGGATTTACTCCAATATTCTTCTTACTAACATTTCCGTTTACGCCTTCTATTGTTGTTTGTGGATTAGCAGCTTTAGCAGGCATTAAAAACAGAGAATACATTAGTGCGTTAGTTCTTGGCAAGCTTATAATGATATTTTCTCTAAGTTTCATTGGTTTTAATATAAGAGCATTTGTAGAACAACCTCTTAAATCAATCATATTAATATCAATAACATTTGCGATATCTTTAATTGGTAAAAAAGTTATTAAACTATTTGAAAAAAAGTACGAAAAAAAGACACTGACCAAGAATAAGAAGTACCCAGCAAAAGCTGCATGAAAAGAATTTGATTAATAATAGAAAAAATACCCTAAAGGTAAAAGATACGATTTACCTTTTAGGGTATTTTTTATTATAAGAAGGGGTTATTCTGCTGTTTGAGTAAAATTAATTATTCTTGCCTAAGCATAAAAGTAATGATTATTGATCTGAGTAACAAATTTACGGTTATTCATAATCCAGAAATTTGAAGATTTTGCTGGATTAAGGAAGTATAATGAATTACCAATGTTATTGGAACCATTTAGTGCTGCGATAGCGGCATTGATACTTTCTTGAGTAGGGGTATTGTATATGTTGCAGATGGCAACATATACAATAC
>NZ_BTPU01000071.1:0-30101 GCF_036985595.1 Vallitalea maricola
CAATTAATTTGTAATTGATAGAAAATTTATAATTTAATTTTTATATGTATATAAGAAAGGATATATGCAAGATGTCAGATAGTAGATTTGAAAATGTTTTACGTCTAGAATACCCACTATTTGAAAAAACACTGAATGATAATTTAACTAGAGATTACGTAGGAAAAATATTAAAACTATACGAAGATTTAAAAACAGAAGCCTGTAGATTCGAGACAAAAATCTATAAGGTATATTTAGATTTTGCTGTAGCTATTAACGCAGTCTATAAGTATCTTTTGGTGAATGAAGTAGAAAAAGGTGAAGCACTTAAAATATTGTCGGAATTTTGTATAAATACTATAAATAAGTCTTTGGATAGGCTGAGTTTTATACAATTAGCATTTCACTATTCTACTAATAAAGCATATCTTAAACTTATTACAATAAGTTCAATTATAACGTTGGAAAATCTTAAGTTGGCGAATGAGTTAAAAGAACATGATATGGATGAAGAACTAAGTAAAAGCATGGAAGAATGCAGGGTAACAGATTATTTCAACTATTATGGGGTAGAAGAGTTAATGGAAATAGTTGAAGTAGTGGAGAATTCATTCGATATGTTCTTAGATAAAAATGTTAATCACAATAAAGGAAAAGAAGTAGTTATTAGAATATGATAAAACAATTCTTCTAGGGGCTGATCATTTGATGATACAGCCCTTTCTTAATTAAAATCTTCTTGTAGATACATGATGTCACTTGTTTTTTCTTATCCTCAATATGATTCCAATAAAAACTGATAACACACAAGTAGAAGCTATACAAAAAACTATTATTTCACCACTATTCTCTCCGTGGGTTAATGCATAATATATAGCAATACCATAGAATCCAAGCAATATGATTATTACAGCAAAAATTAGTATTCTTTTTAAATTAGTCATATATTCACCTCTAACGACTTAACATTTGTATATGGATTAGTATATTTGAAATAACTGGGTATGTCAAATAATATGGAATCATAAAAAATCCTCAAAGAGTAAAAATTTATACAAGAAATCAAGGTAACTGTCATAAATTAGAATAAGAGAGTTTTAGTGGGGTGAGATAATGGATAATAATCAAAAAGTAGATGATAGATTGAATCTAGCTGTTGATTTGACCAGTACAGAAAGAGAGTATACGACTAATCTCAATGTGGGGTACAATGAAGAAGCTAATACGTGGGAACTGATTGTAAAATACAATGGAGATATTGGGGATATTCCTGAAATAAGAGCATTGACAGAAGATATTGAGCAGCTGACAATGGATTATGCTATAGTCACAATAAAACAAGAAAATATCGATCAATTTGCTTCCTTTCCAGAGATAGAATATGTAGAAAAACCTAGTAGCCTATATTTTAGCCTTGATACCAGTCTTAGGGATGCATGTATCACATCAGTTCAAAATGTTTTTCCAGGTTTAAAGGGTAAAGGAGTGTTATTAGGGATAATAGATTCTGGTATAGACTATTCCCATCCTGACTTTAGAAATGAAGATGGAACAACTCGTATAGTAACCTTATGGGATCAATCTATTCAAGGAAGTCCACCTGAAGGCTTTAGTGAAGGGTCTGAATATACCGCTGAACAAATAAATGAGGCACTTAGTAAAAATAATAGATTTCAAATGCTTGAAGTAGTTCCTTCAGATGACTTCTTAGGTCATGGAACTCATGTAGCAGGTATAGCAGGAGGGAATGGCAGAGCAAGTAACGGACAATTTATTGGAGTAGCACCTGAAGCAGAATATATCATTGTCAAGTTGGGCAGGAGAGGTCAGGAATCGTTTCCAAGTACTACTGAGATTATGCGGGCATTGGTTTATGTAACAAGAAAAGCAGAAGAATTAGGAAGACCAGTATCAATTAATCTAAGTTTTGGAAATAATTATGGCCCCCATGATGGTAAATCTTTATTTGAAACTTTTATTGATAGTATAGCTAGTGAATGGAAAAATGTTATTTCTGTTGGCTCTGGAAATGAAGGTAGTACAGCACTTCATACTAGTGGTACACTTAATGAAGGTGACGAAGAAATTGTTGAAATAGCAGTATTCACTGGAGAGCCTAACATAACTATACAATTATGGAAAGCTTATTCGGATGCAATAAATGTGTCAATACAAGCACCTAATGGTGTGTCTTCAGGTTTTATATCGCCTACTCTTGGTAAACAGCAATTTAACTTAGATGGAACTAGAGTTTTATTATACTATGGAGAACCATCACCTTTTAATTTGGATCAACAAATATATATTGAATTAATTCCACAAACTGGTAATTATGTTACTGAAGGAATATGGAAGATAACTCTTCAAGCTGATAGTATAGTATCAGGAAATTATGATATGTGGTTACCTAGTTCAGTGGGAAAAGATACAAAATTTCTTAGACCTACCATAGATACGACTCTTACTATGCCTTCAACAGCAACAAAAGTAATAACAGTTGGAGCATATGACTCATCAACAGGAAGTTTAGCACCATTTTCAGGAAGAGGGTATACTAGACAGTCTAATACAATAACTGTAAAACCAGATTTAGTGGCACCAGGGGTTAATATAGTAGCAGCATATCCCGGCGGGGGTTATGATTCATTAAGTGGAACCAGTATGGCAACTCCATTTGTCACAGGGTCAGCCGCTTTATTGATGGAATGGGGTATTGTAAAAGGTAATGACCCTTATCTATATGGTGAAAAGGTTAAATCATATTTACAGAGATCTGCAAGGAGGAACGAAGCACTATTTGATTACCCTAATAATTTATGGGGATATGGAACTCTTTGTTTAGCTAATGCTTTTAGAGGATTAGGTGGAGTTGAAATAGCTGAAAGTAATAGGGGAGAAGAGATTAGAGAACGGATTCGTGAAGGAAGTGATCCTGAAGTATGTAAACAAGCAGTAATATCAGAAGAGTATTTTGATTTACTGATTGAATATGAGAGTATAGAGGATATATATGAGAGATATAACCCAGAGTGTATACAGATATTGGATGACCAATATGCAGTAGTACATATATTTATTGGCAAAGATGGGTGCAGAGGGATTATTAATAGAGTTAATCTTAGTGATATCCCACACTGCTATGGACCTTATGCATTAAGTGCTTTAGAAGATGCAGGTATATTAACCTTCCACAATCAGCCATATGTACCTCTTAGAGGTGGGGGAGTTTTGATAGGAATAATTGATTCAGGAATTGATTATACTGACTCAATATTTACATATGAAGATAATACTACTAAGATAAAAGCTATCTGGGATCAGACCATAGAAGGTTCACCACCGGAAGGATTCATATATGGAACAGAATTTAATGAGAAGCAGATTAATGAGGCATTACAAGCAGAAGATCCTTTGACTATTGTACCATCTATTGATAAAACTGGTCATGGCACTTTTCTAGCTGGTATTTCAGCTGGTCGTGAAGATAGAGCTAATAATTTTGTAGGAGCTGCTCCAGATGCATCAATAGTTGTCGTAAAATTAAAGGAAGCAAAAAAATGTCTTAAAGGTTTTTACTTAATACAGGATAATATTGATAATGTTTATCAAAATACAGATGTAATATTTGCAGCTAAATATATACGTGAATTGGCTGTTAAATTGCAAATGCCACTTTCAATAATTATTGGTGTAGGAAGTAATCAAGGAGCACATGACGGAAGTTCAATAACAGAGAGTTATTTACAGTCAATCGCTAGAAGGATAGGTAATACAGTAACCGTTGCTGTTGGAAATGAAAGTAATTTGGCACATCATTATAGAGGTCAATTTGAAGAAGATGATGAATTCAAGAATATAGAAATAAAAGTAGCACCTAATGAACCAGGATTTACATTTAATATATGGAGCAATGCACCAGATAAGATATCAATATCCATAACATCACCTACAGGTGAATTTATTGATAGAATACCAGCTACATTAGCCAAAAAAGAAGAAATAAAATTTTTATTAGAAAGAACAACGATTTATATAGAGTATCAATTATCAGAAGGCAGGACAGGAGATGAAGTCATCTTTGTTAGGATGGAAGAGCCTACTGAGGGTATTTGGACCATTACTGTGTATGGTGACCTCATAGTGAATGGAAGAATCGATGTTTGGCTGCCTAGAAAAGATTGGATAAAAGACGAAACCCAATTCTTATTACCAGACCCATTTACAACAATAACTGACCCATCATCAAGTATAGGGCTTCTTTCAGTAGGCGCATATGACCATAAATCTGGAAGCTTATATCTATCTTCGGGCAGGGGATTGACAAGAGATGATGTATTAAAACCAGATTTAGTAGCTCCCGGCGTGGGGGTAGTGGGTCCATTACCAGACGATACTTATGGACCAATGACAGGAACAAGTATAAGTGCAGCTATAACAGGAGGAGCAGCAGCATTATTATTAGAATGGGGGATAATAAAAGGTAATGACCCTACAATGGATACAGGTAAAGTTAGAAACTACTTAATTAGAGGAGCTAAGAGAAAAAGGTCAATTAAATATCCTAATAGTGAATGGGGATATGGAGAGTTAGATTTGCTTGGTGCTTTTCAAGCTATAAGAGGAAGTAAATAATAACGGTGAGAAAGGGATTAGCATATATGGACTATATCCCTTTCTTTATGAATATTCAATATTGCAATAATATGTTGCTAATAATTGCTTAGAGTAATAATAAGATACATATATAACAATGCTGTTAATATTAATTATCTAGCTAGGTTCATTACTTAAGTTTACCTGACTGTATAGAGTAATCTTTTATGATTTATACATAATCAGAATAATAAAAATTTCAATGAAATAAATCAAAGGTTAATATTTTACATTTAATATGGTATAATATGAAATGATACTATTAAGATGAGTAATTTGTATAAAAGAAATTACATGAATACTGGAACGGAGTAATACCAATGAAAAGATTGTTAAGTATATTAATTATAGTAACCATATTTATTGTGGGATGTGGTTCTGATAAAGAAGTAATTAAGATCAATAAAGAAGGTTTTGAACTTTTTTCACAGGGAAAATACCAAGAAGCACTTGAAAAATATAATCATGCTATAGAAGAGTATCCAGATTTTTCTACTTCATATGCTAACAGAGGTATGATATATTTTGAACTTGGCAGTTATGATGAAGCATTGAAGGATGTGGATGAGGCAATAAGTTTGAATAGTAAAGATGCAGTAGCCTATAGTAATAGGGGATATATGAATCTAGCGCTAGGAGAAGTTCAAAAAGCTATAGAAGATCTAGATAAAGCAATTAGCCTAAGAAATTATTTTCAAGAAAAAGAATCATTAGGAATAACTTATACTACTAGAGGTACAGCATATGGATTATTAGGTGAATATGAAAAAGGTATTGAGTCATTTGATAAAGCCCTTAAAATAAACAAGAATGACAAAACAATATATAATGCGAAAGGTATTCTCTATAAGGATTGGGGTAAGTATGATGAAGCTTTGGAAAGTTATAACAAAGCATTATCAATAGACCAATCATATGCTTATGCATATGCTAATAGAGCATTTGTTTTCTTTATTACAAAAGAATATGATAAAGCTCTTGCTGATGCAAATACAGCGATAGAGCTTAATCCAATAATACCTCAGGTCTATAATACAAAAGCACTTATATATAGTGAAAAAGATGAAACTGATAAGGCAATAGAAATCTATGATTTTATTATAGATAAATGGCAAAACTATGCTGATGCATATATTGGCAGGGGTAATGAATATTTTAAGAAAAAGGACTATGGGCAAGCATTAATCAACTATTCAGTTGCTGCTGATTATGGAAACAACGATGCTTTAGCCCAAAAGGGATATCTACATGAATATTTAGAACAGGACGAAGAAGCAATTGCAGCTTTTGAAAAGTATTTAGAAGCTGTTCCAAATAATTATGATATAACAATAGAGATTGGTGATTTATATCAAAAGTTAGAAGAATATGAGAAATCAATTCAATATTATGACCAAGCTGTAAAGATAAATCCTGACATATACAATAGTTATTTTAAGAAAGGATTATCTTTAGAATACCAAGAAAAATATGAGGAGGCGCTTAAGATGTTCAATAAAGTATTAGAAATTAACGAAAATCAGGTAGATGCAAAAAATGAGATTAAATTTATTGAAGAGAAACTAAAAAGGTAGAGTTAAAACCTTCCCTTAGTTTCTATAGGAGGAATTTATATGCCAGAAAAACACTTTGAAATAGAAAGAGATTATGTTGATAGAGTTATACTTGTCTGTGTAGCTACTAGGGAAAATGATTCTTATTGTGAAGAATCCCTTGATGAATTAGAAGAATTGGCTAATACAGCAGGAGCTATAACTTTAGAGAAAGTTATACAAAATAGAGAAAGTGTTCATCCGGGAACTTACTTGGGAAAAGGTAAAATTGCTGAAATAAAAGAGTTGATATATGAACTAGATGCAACAGGAATAATATGTGACGATGAATTATCACCAGCTCAGCTTAAGAATCTGGAAGATGTATTGGAATGTAAGATTATGGATAGGACAATGTTAATTCTAGATATCTTTGCAAAAAGAGCTCATACTAGAGAAGGTATAATTCAAGTTGAACTAGCACAACTTCAATATAGATTATCAAGATTAGCTGGTATAGGGACATCTTTATCCAGACTTGGTGGTGGTATTGGTACAAGAGGACCTGGTGAAAAGAAACTAGAGACTGATAGAAGACATATCAGAAACAGGATATCACAACTTAAGAAAGAGTTATTGGACGTTAAGAATCACAGAGACCTTATTAGAGAAAGAAGAAAAAAACAGGGTAAGGTAAAAATAGCTATAGTTGGTTATACTAACGCTGGGAAATCAACGTTGCTGAATAAATTAACTGATGCAGAGGTTCTTGAAGAGGATAAATTATTTGCAACACTGGATCCAACTACGAGACAATTGATATTACCTAATGGTACAGAAGTTTTATTAACAGATACAGTTGGATTTATTAGAAAGTTACCTCATCATCTGATAAAAGCTTTTCATTCTACACTTGAAGAAGCTGTTGTAGCAGATATTTTAATCCATGTAGTAGATAGTGCTAATGAACAAGCCAATAGCCATATAAGGGTTGTATATGAAACTCTAGAAGAATTAGGTGCAACAGGTAAAACAGTCATAACTATTTTCAATAAGATTGACAAAGAAGGAAGCAACAAACATCTTGAGGATTATAATGCATACAAGACTTTACAGGTTTCAGTCAAAGAAGGAACAGGATTAGAAGAGTTGTTGGATATAATAGAGAAAAAGATTCAACAAGACAAAATATTAATTAAAGAAGTTATTTCTTATGACAATGGTAATCTTCTAAATCAGATTCGTGTAAATGGACAGATAATAAAAGAAGAGTATAGAAATGAAGGAACTTATATAGAAGCTTATGTAGATGATAAGACTTATGGGGAACTAAATAAAATAAAGACTAAAGTACTAATTTAAAATTATAGCATATAAAATTAACCACCAAATATTGTGACAATATATAATTAAATTCACAATATTGGTGGTTTTAATTGGCAAAAGGGACTTCGAATATAATATCTAATACCTAAAAATAAAACATAAAACAACATATATTCTAGTATTAATAGCCTATTCCGCATATACCATATATAGTGTGCATGTGTGGAATTGATACATTATGTAGTGTTTTTTATATTGACTAGTATGGGTATATATGGTATATTATTATTAATTCGTTGTGAGAGAGGAGACTATCAATGTTTGACGTTGTTAAAAGAGATGGAAAAATAAGCAAATTTGATTTTGTTAAGATTAAGGAAGCAATCACAAAAGCATTTATTGCGACAGATAAGAATTACACTGAAGAGATATTAGATATTTTAGTGCTAAGAGTTACATCTGATTTTCAAGATAAAATTAAGGATGGAAAGATTACTGTTGAAGATGTACAGGATAGCGTAGAAAAAGTTTTAGAGCAAACCGGTTACACTGATGTAGCAAAAGCATATATTCTATATAGAAAACAAAGAGAAAAAATAAGAAATATGAAATCCACAATACTTGACTATAAAGAAATAGTCAATAGTTATGTAAAGGAAGAAGATTGGAGAGTTAAAGAAAACTCTACAGTTACATATTCAGTGGGAGGACTTATTTTACATAATTCAGGAGCTATAACTGCTAACTACTGGTTATCAGAAATATATGATGAAGATGTAGCAAAAGCTCATAGAAGTGGTGATATACATATTCATGACCTTTCAATGTTAACAGGATATTGCGCTGGATGGTCATTAAAACAATTAATAGAAGAAGGTCTTGGTGGTGTTCCAGGAAAGATAACATCATCACCAGCGAGCCATTTATCTACTCTTTGTAATCAAATGGTTAATTTCCTTGGAATAATGCAAAATGAATGGGCAGGAGCACAGGCATTCTCTTCTTTTGATACATATTTAGCACCTTTTGTCAAAGTTGATAATCTTACATATAAAGAAACAAAACAATGTATTCAATCATTCGTATTTGGTGTCAATACACCTAGCAGATGGGGAACACAATCTCCATTCTCTAATATTACACTTGATTGGATGGTTCCAAATGACTTAGCGGGATTACCTGCTATAGTGTCAGGTAAAGAACAAGATTTTACTTATGGTGACTGCCAAAAAGAAATGGATTTGATTAATAAGGCATTCATTGAAATCATGATTGAAGGAGACGCAAACGGTAGAGGTTTCCAATATCCAATTCCAACATATTCAATAACAAAAGATTTTAATTGGGATGAAACAGAAAACAATAAATTATTATTTGAAATGACTGCAAAATACGGAACTCCATATTTCAGTAATTATGTTAACAGCGATATGGAACCTAGTGATATAAGAAGTATGTGTTGTAGATTACGCCTTGACCTAAGAGAGCTTAGAAAGAAACAAGGTGGTTACTTTGGTTCTGGTGAAAGCACTGGTTCAGTTGGTGTTGTTACTATAAACATGCCAAGAATAGCGTATCTAGCTAACAATGAACAAGAATTTTATCAAAGACTAGATAAAATGATGGATATATCTGCACGTTCACTTAAGATAAAAAGACAAGTAATAACTAAATTATTACAAGAAGGATTATATCCATATACTAAAAAATATTTGGGTAACTTCAACAGCCATTTCTCAACTATTGGATTAGTTGGTATGAATGAAGCTACTCTAAATGCTAAATGGATCAAATCAGATATAACTGAAGAAGGTGCTAGAAAATTTGCTCTAGACGTTCTTGATCATATGAGAAATAGACTCTCCGATTATCAAGAGGAATATGGAGATCTCTATAACTTGGAAGCTACGCCAGCAGAATCCACTAGTTATAGATTAGCAAAACATGATAAAAAACAATATGGTAATATATTATCAGCAGGAAAAGAAGGAGAAACACCTTACTACACTAATAGTACACATTTACCTGTTAACTATACAACAGATGTATTTGATGCACTTGACATGCAGGATGAATTCCAAAACAAATATACATCAGGAACAGTATTCCATGCATTCCTTGGAGAAAAACTTCCAGATTGGAAGGCTGCTGCTAATTTAGTTAAAACAATAGCGGACAATTATACATTACCATACTATACAATTTCACCTACTTATTCTGTATGTAAGACTCATGGTTATATACCAGGTGAAGAATACACTTGTCCTCATTGTGGAGCTTCTACTGAAGTATACAGCAGAATCACTGGATATTACAGACCGGTACAACATTGGAATGATGGTAAGGCTCAAGAGTTCAAACATAGAAAAGAATACGAACCTGCTAAATCAACCATAAAATCAATACATACTAGTTTCAAAGCAGAAGAAGAAATTGCAGCAACATTAGAAGCTACAAATAATGCTGAAAAATTATTATTCACTACAAAGACATGTCCTAACTGTCATATAGCAAAACAATATCTTGAAAACAAGAGTGTTAAAATAATTGATGCTGAAGAACATGCTGAACTAGCATCAAAATACAAAATAAGAACAGCACCAACACTTATAGTTATTGATGATGAGAATGTTAATATATACATGGGACTTTCTGATATTAAGAAATATGCTGAAAGCGATAAATTAGAGGCTTAATCTATATAAGCTAAAATGATATAGGCTATATATAGTCGATAAAGTATTAAATTAAAACAGACAACGGTCGTATATTGAAACCATATATAGTGATAATACACTCTCGTTACGTTTGTTGCTTCTATCTGTTTTTAAGGTATGGCAACAAGCCGTAAAAGTTGTTATTATCACTATATATGGTTATTTCTATATTTACCACTCTTGAGCAGTAAAAAAAATGTGACGATGGTAATAGCCAATAGTTATGGTAAATAGAAGAAAAAGTGTTTTGTGATTACATTGAAGATTACTCAAAGCAAAATAGTATATGTATATGTGGAGTAGTGAGGCAGGACGCCGAACCCAGCTTTTTGCTCAGGACGAGCAAGTAGCTGGCGTAACATATACATATACTATTTTGCAATAACCAAGTCAGAACAAAACAATATTTCTGACTTACTTACAATATAAATCAAAAAAAATTACACGACTTAATATAAGTTTTTATAGACAATTTTTCATTTATACTGTAATATTATACAAGGTTAAATTAAGTTATTACCATAGAGAAAGGAATGTGAGTTATGAGTAGAGCAGATAAGATATTTATTGATATGTGTAGAGACATCATTGACAATGGTTATAGTTCAGAAGGACAAGAAGTACGACCTAGATGGCAGGACGGAACACCAGCACATACAATCAAGAAGTTTGGTGTTGTCAACCGCTATAATTTAGCTGAAGAATTCCCAATTCTCACGTTAAGACCTACATACCTAAAATCAGCAATTGATGAAATTCTATGGATATGGCAAAAAAAATCAAATAACATAAAAGACTTAAAAAGTAAGATATGGGATAGCTGGGCTGATGAAACAGGTTCAATAGGAAAAGCTTACGGCTATCAATTAGGAATAAAACACAAATATAATGAAGGCGAATTCGACCAAGTAGATCGTGTATTATATGACCTTAAACATAATCCAAGCAGTAGACGAATTATGACTAATATTTATAACCATCAGGATCTACATGAGATGAACTTATATCCTTGTGCATATAGTGTCACTTTTAATGTGACAGGTAATAAACTAAACGCTATACTCAATCAGCGTTCTAATGATGTATTAGTAGCTAACAATTGGAATGTAGTCCAATATGCTACTCTAGTCCATATGTTTGCCAGAGTATCAGGACTAGAAGTGGGAGAATTAGTACATGTTATTGCTGATGCTCATATTTACGATAGACATATACCACTAGTTGAAGAGCTTATATCACGTAAAATTTATGATGCTCCAAAACTTATTGTTAATCCAGAAATAAAGGATTTCTACGATTTTACAGTAAATGACTTTGTATTAGAGAATTATCAAAAAGGTGAACAGATTAAAGGTATACCTGTAGCTGTGTAAGATGTTAACAAAGATTAATTATATGTGGATAACATATAAACTAAAAGGGTGATTTGTGGATGAACTTAATAGTTGCTGTGGATAATAATTGGGCAGTAGGTTATAACGGTGGATTACTTACCTATTTACCAGGAGATTTACCTTATTTCAAAGAAAAGACAATGAACAAAGTTGTTGTCATGGGAAGAAAAACTCTAGAGTCCTTACCAAAAGGAAAACCTCTAAAAGGAAGAGAAAATATAATTTTAACTAGAGATAAAGATTTTACTTGTGAAGATACTATCGTCTGTCACAGTAAAGATGAAGTTTTAGATTATATCACAAGGTACAAATCTGATGAAGTATTTATTATTGGTGGTGCAGAAATTTACAATTTATTTTTAGATAATTGTGAGAAAGCCTATGTTACTAAGGTATATGGTGAGCTACCTGCTGATAAGTACATCACTAACTTGGATGAGCTTGATAACTGGAACATAACATGGAAAAGTGAAATGAAAGAACATGAAGGGCTTAAGTTTCAGTGGACAATATATGAAAACAATAAATTAAAATAAATATATTATAGCTATCAATTTAGAAAGGTAAACTGCTAAATTACCTTAATTGATAGCTTTTTATTATATCTAATAAAAATATTATAGAAAATAAAATTAACTTATTGATTCAGCTTTTCCACTTTTAATTTAATCCAAATAAATCAAGGATTATAGGTTTGGTTAACCTTTTGTTTCTTATTGAATATGAATAAAGTCGCAATTAGGATACCGCCACCAATTACAACAAAAGTATAATTAGCAAGTATAGAAGAAACATATCCAAATATAATATCTCCTAAAGGCATTAAAACACCAGCCATTGTAAATATAACCGAAAATACCCTTCCCAAATAATTCTCATCACAATTAGATTGTATATAAGTAAAGAACAAAACATTGAATCTTGAAAGAAAATAACCAAATAAAAAGACTGATACAAATAGAGCATAAGAATGTGGGTATGCCCCAATAATCAAGGATAATCCTTGAGGAATAGTCGCCTTGACAATATCATTCAAATCAACCTCTTTTTTCTTGGAGAGATAAATAAAAAATGATGCAATAATCGCACCAGCAGCTTCAAAACTTAGTGCAATACCATAAATCTTGGAATCCCTCAAAATAACTTCACCATAATAAGGTAGTAGAACATTATATCCAGATAAAAATAAATTTGTTATCATGGCAAAGATAATTAGTTTAAATAAAACAGTATGTGATTTAAGGTAATAAAAACCATCGTTGATATTATAAAATAAATGTTTCACTGATGATTTAGAATTACCATTTTTATAACGGTAATCAATAAACATTTCACTAATTGACGAAAGTAAAAAACTAACACCATTAATTACGAATAGAGTTTTTATAGATATTGAATCAATAGTTAATAAATAGGTAGTTAGAGCAGGAGATACAATCTTCACTAATTCAGTAAGATTGGATAAAACAGCATTGGTCTTTTTTATTGTCTCCTTAGAAATAATAGCAGGAACCAACGCTCTTAATGATGGAGAAAACAAAGAATGACAAACCGCCAACGTAATATTAACCATCAATATAAGAGGAACATATATCTTATTCACATTAACCAATAAAGCAAACAATAAACATACAATCCCACTAACAAAATCCGTAACAACAATTATTCGTTTTTTATTCTTAGTATCTGCCAAATATCCTGATACAAAGTTAAATAACAACATAGGAATAGTAGTCAAAGCACTTATCCACCCTAACAAAGCAGCGTTATGACTTATAGAGATCAACCAACTTTTCAAAGCAATGTTATGTAAAGTACTCCCCATCTTAGATACTATATTCCCACTAACCAAAAGAACATTATTCTTATATTTCATAAATTATCACTCCAAACATTATTTTATAGGTTGAAGAAGTATCACATATACTTTCTAAGGTACAATAGATATGATTCAAATACCGAGTGAAAATAGTATAGGGGAATATGGAGCAGTGAGCCATGGACGGCGAACTCAGCCATTTAAACATGGACGTTTAACTGGCTGACGGAATATTCCCCTATACTATTTTCACGACTGTTAAACCACACTCTATTTAATATTAAAGCTCTCAACCAACATATATAAATTATAAAAGCTGACAATACAAATAACAATGAAAACAAGTTGAATAATACTATAATAATACTTGCGTTAAGTTATAATATTAGTTATAATTTGACCATAATATGTGAACGAAACCATATAACATACATTTAAAGTGAGGGATAACATTGAAAGGTTATGTAAAAGTATTCAACAAAGAAGTAGAATATGATTTCCTATCAGGCTGGATCAAGTATAACAGACTACAAAACGAATATTCCCAAGAGGCTCTAGCATATGGTATATGCTCAAAAAGCCATCTTAGTTATTTTGAAAACGGTAAGAAAACTCTAAGAGGAGATATTATAGAAGAGTTATTGAAAAAATTAGGCATTGATGAAATAACTGAAATAGAAAGTATAGGAAAGCTAAGACAGAAGTTCTATACAATGATGCTTATGATAGAGATACTAAATTATGAAGAAGCCACTAATATATACAGTGAAATTCAAGAGATTGAAGAGGTCATAAAATTATCACCATACAATATAGAGTATAAAATATATCAATTGCTTTACAAAGTCTTTGTACTAAAAGAGGATTATAATACTCTTGAACATGACATTAAAAATATAGATAAAATATATACTACATTACCAAAAAAGTTAAAATATATATTTCTAATGGTATCAGGTAAAGTAATTTATAAATTCAATAGTCACATGGAAGGTATTAAAAAGATTGAAGAGGCTATAAACATAAAAGAAACCCCATGGGCTAATTACTTGCTTGGATGTAATTATTGTTTTAACAATCGTACCATAGAAGGTATTTATCATCTTGAGAAAGCATTAGCCAGCTACGAGAAAAATGGATACTATAAAAATGCAATGTGGTGTCATAATTATCTTGGAATATGTCATTGTTATTTAAAAAACTATACAAAAGCGGAAAAATATTTATTGTCTGCATTAAATGGAGCAAATTATTTTGATATCAAAAAAATATATTGGCATGTTTACACTAATCTATCTTATCTATATTTCAACACAAATGAATACGAAAAAAGTATGGAATATTGTAAAAAAGCAATGGATATCCAAACAAACCCTTTATTGCCTGCTTACAACTATGCAGAAATATGCTATTATCTGAAGAAAATGGATGAAGTAGATAGGATATTTGATAAATACCTTAGGGAAGAATATAAAGACTCTAGCTACTATCCCTTATTAGAGTTTTTACAAATAAAGATCTACCATTTCAACGAAGATATTTTTTACAAAAGAACAAAAGATATATTAGCATATTATGAGAAGGATAAGATAGATGTGGCAATAGACATAAAATTAGGTCTTATTGAATATCTAGAAAATAAAAGAAAATATAAAGAAGCCAATAAGATTTATAAAGAACTGTTGAATCTAAACAACAAAATCACTTTTTCTAAATAGTATTTTGAACATTTAATTAATTACAAATTGCAATTTATATTGAAGTAATATATAATAATTGTTATAACGTTCGAAGGGAGTGAGCGACATGAAAAGTCGAATGATACAAACAGAGGAGAGTAGATTTTAATTGAATAAAGAAGCAGATGTTAACTCATCTGGTATTATCAAAGTTTAAGTTGCTCATTTAATTATATAAGAATGAGTGTATTAGCGATGCACTCTTATTAATTAATCGCAAATGTACTTTGCGATTTTTTAGTGTGCAAAAATATCTTCGGAGGTTAGTATGGATATAGAAAAATTAAGAAAATATGGTTTTGATGATTATTTTAACAACGTATATATAACTAACATAAATAAAGATGGTAGTACAGGTTTTCCAGCAAGAATAATTGCTCAAATGGGAGAAATATATACTCTATTAACGGAAAAGGGAATAGTTGAAGCAAAAGTCATGGGTAAGTTCATATATATTGCTAAAGAGAATAAAAATTACCCTGTGGTAGGAGATTTTGTAATAGCAAAAGATATAGATTCTTCTATGATGAAGGAGATTATTAAAGTATTAGATAGGAGAAATAAGAAAAAAGAATATGCCAGAATCAATGCAAGGGGGAAAAGAAAATGATGAGACTAAAATACTTATATGACAATAGAGAATTAGTAATGAATATCCTTGATTATTGGGAATATGATGAGAAGGATATTGATATCTTGGATCAATATAGGATTTCATCCAATGCAGTATATCCCTTTAGTAATCATGGAAAAATACAGCTATTACGGTTTTCTCCCGTTCAAGAAAAATTACCTGAAGATATCAAGGCTGAACTGGAGTACATAAAATTTCTAAAGGAAGAGAAGTATCCTGTCTTGGAACTGGTAGCTTCAAATAACAATAAAGAAATGGAATTGATAGATACTTCATGGGGAAAATATTCAGCAGTTGTATTTAAAAGGGTTAAAGGTGTAAGACTTGATAAAGTTAAATTGAATGGAGAAATAATATATAATCTAGGCTGTTCTTTGGGTAGACTCCATAAACTAAGTAATAAGTTTGTTCCAAAGAATCATAATAGAATTTCTTACATTAAGCAACTTGAATGGATGGATAATGTTCTGTCAGACTATGAAAATGAAAACTTCGCCAAGAAAGAAGTTGAAATATTAAAAAAGGAACTAGGGGGTCTTGATAAGAATAATACTAATTTTGGTCTTATACATTATGATTTTGATTTGGATAATGTTTTCTGGGATGAACAGACTAATACATTCAATGTCATTGATTTTGATGATGCAGTGTATCACTGGTATGTAATGGACATAATTTTAACTATCCAGAAAATATCAGAATCATTACCTGATAATAATAAGTTGGATGTAGAGAAGTTATTGATTAAAGGATATAAAACTCAGTATATGATTGATGATGATATATACAAAAAGACAGAGATATTCAAGAGATACGGCTTTCTATACTCATATATAAGATGTCTTCGTTCTTTATCCGAACCAATAGACAATAAGCCGGAGTGGATGATTAATTTGATTAATACTGTCAAAGAACATATGGAAAGTAGTTCAAGATACTTTGGAAAAGAGATAGTCAGTTGAATATAATTGAAAAGGGGTGGGGGATAGGATAATACATTTTTAATGTCAATGTCAAAGAAGATAGACTAGCTAGACTTGGTCTATCTTCAAAATCTGTAGTCAAACTTCTAATGTAATAACAATATACCTTCTTATGTACTGCATTTATTAAGCTTTAAATTCCTAATGAAGAAAGCTATACTTCCTATAAGTCTTAGTATTGCTACAAGTATCAAAGTGAAATATATGGAAGTCATATCTTTCAGCCATACTGAAAAAAGTGGTGCGATGGTAGCTGATATGTTTATTAATATACTATAAATAGCTATGTATATAGTTCTATTCTTATCTGGTGTTACCTCCAGTAAAAGGTTAAATAATATAAGTATGGTTCCAGCTGTTGCTATTCCAACTAAAATATTAAATATTACCAATTGCAAAAGACTTTTTGATAAAACATACAGTAATGGGGTAATTGCCATTCCCATGGTTGCTAAAGCGAGTGCAAGACTATTGCCTTTTTTATCAGCAAATTTTGCCCATCTAGTAGATGCGATAATTGAACAACCACCATTTACGATTGTCATTATACTTAACCAAGATTCATTAGCGTGTAGAATCTTAATGGAATATATACTGAATAGGGGCCAGCCCATTTGCCAACCAAAGTGGAACATAAGTGAGCATATGATGAACGTAATCAATTTCTTCTGCTTAGGTATATCCTTAACCGTCTCTAGGAATAAAGTAAAATATTTTTCTTTTACGACTTCTTCTTTATCCTGTCTATTTTTGAATCTAAGTAACATAATGAATTCAATAATACCAAATACGAAGGCAATAAAGAAGAAAATCTGATAAAGAACAATGGTTTGCTGTGGTGTCTTAGGTATCAGTGTAAGAGCTTGACCTGATATAAAAGATATAATCAGTCTAGAAAAATCTGAGTACCTATTTCTAAGGCTCATAGCTCTACCTCTATTACGAGGGATGAAAATATCTCCCATTGAAGATTGATAACCCATGATTGCAATTGAACCTGGAAAATTCATTAGACCGATTAATAAAACAAATAAAAAAGGCTTGTTAACACTGCCTAGAAAAGGGACAGTAACTATTAACAAGTATATTAGTTTCTGTGCTAATAAGAATTTACTAGTAATCTTTGTTTTGCTTTTGGCTGATTCTATCATAAGAGCACCAGGTAGAAAAGCAAAAACACTTAATAATGCAGGTAAAGAATTGAGTAATGCAAAATGATAATCATTACCCCCTAGTCTTTCAGCAAATTTTGCAAAATACGGTTTAACCAGGTTAATGGATATAGAGAATGCGATACCATTATATATATTAACTTTAATGTTATAATCAGTGATACCTTGTTTTTTAGACTTATTAAAAATCATAATATACGTCCTTTTTATTTGGTGTAAAAATGAATATTGCAACTAAACGTTCAAGTCTGATTGTAAATCCAATGTAATAAAAAGTCAATAGAATAGGAAAATACTTTATAAAAATTAATGGAACAGGAAATATTTATAAATAAATATCTTTTTACTATGTATGTATTTATTATAAATACAAATAATAAAAGAAAATATGATTACTAAAATGAGGTGTTATTATGAGTAAGAAGGTATTTCTTTGGGAGTTTGTAGGTTTGATCGGTGTAGTTATATTGTGGTATATTCTTCATATATCTTATAAGAATACTGGGATAATGAGTTTAACATTATTCTCAGCTGTTAATGAAAGTATATGGGAGCATGTTAAAATAGCATTTTTTTCACTTTTTGCATTATATGTTGTAGAAGCATTTTTTATATCTAGATACTGCAAGAACTTCTGGTATGGTAAGATGATAGGATTATTAGCTGTAATTATTACTTCACTTTTAATATTCTATGCTTTATCAGGTGTCAATTTACCTTTTTATGTAGTGGATATAATTGCAGGTATAGCAGGTTTCATTGTAGCTCAGATTATAAGCTATAGAATATTGGTATCCGAAGTTAATCATTCCCAATATGAAAGAGTATATATTTCTCTAGTAATATTATTGATTATACCATTTTTTGTCTTTACCTTTTACCCAATAAAAACTGATTTATTTAAGGATATATCCACTAATGCTTATGGAATATTTTTAAAATGATTATATGAGTGTTTGTAGTGGGAAAGTTAAATGAATAATATTCAATTTTATATAATTGTAACCAAAATAAAAATATTACCATTCAACATAAATCGCCTATTTATTTTATATTATTACAAAAAATATAAAATATTGTAGACAAATGCTTAAAATTAATTTATAATAATTCTAGGTGTGCTGAAAATATATTTTGTTAAAATATAATTAATTAATTATGAAGTTATGTTTTCTGCATATTAGGGGGGATATTAATTAGTTTGTAATGCTATTTTTATTTTGAATATAAATTGTTAATTATAGATAAGCTTGCAAAGGCTTATTTTTTATGTTTAAATGGGGTGAATTTGGATGAACAGGAAAACAGATGGTGCAGTAACAGTGTTCTTGAGCTGTATTTTACTAATAATAATTGTATTCACTTGTACTGTTATCGATTCTACTAGAATCAGGGTAGCTAGGTTACAATCCCTAAGAGCTCTTAGAAACGCTACCAATTCAATTCTAGCCAGCTATGATTCACAAATATCTGATGAATATGGGATGTTCATGTTAGAGAAACAAGACTATATCAATAAGATTGAAGAATATGCTAATGCCTCTCTTGAACCTAATGAAAATCTACCGGAAATGAACCGTATATATAAAAGATTATATTCTGATGATAGCCATAGGAACTTTAATTTATATGACTATAATCTTAAGGTAACTAGTGTCATACCTACAGATACTATAGTCAAACCTGATACTGATTATATCAGATTAGAAATTCTAGAGTACATGAAATATAGAGCACCATTATTAGTCATTGAACCTATCCTCGAAAAACTCAAGCTTATAACAAAAGCCTCAAAAACCACTGATTATGTAAAAAAGAAAATGGAGATAACTAATGAAGTTTCCAAAATAGATGATGAATACAGGGAGCTTGAAAGATTGATAGATGGTCTTGACATCAGTAAAAAAGGTAAAATAAATTACGAAGATTTCTATGTAAAAGGAATAATTCAAGATAAAGGTATAACTAGGGATAGGTGTTTCAAGGAAATACCAAATAAGTATATAAGAAGCAGATTACAAGGAACTATATTTGATATATATGGTGATATCAATAATCTAAGAGATGATATTCATGATTTCAACAGCTGTAAGACTTCAATGATAGATACATATAGAGAGTTATATTATATAAGACAAGAAATAAGTGAGCTATCTGATGATGATTTAGCAGATCAAGATGAACTCGATTATCTATCTAAATGCATCAAAAAAAGCAATGAACTTCATGATTCATTTATTAATCAGTTAGATACTGTAATGGTCTACAAGGATAACATAGAAAGAGGTATTGCCAATCTTTCCAATCTACCAGCATATTTAGAAAGTAATAAATTGGCCATTGAAGTAATTGAGAAAATACAAGTAGAAGGTAATAGAATAAAAGAATCCATTGATGAACTTGAAAATAATATGAACAATGATAAAGAAGATATAATTGAACAGACCTCTAATGCAATAGAAAATGAACTAAAAGAGTTAAAAGGTAAATTAGCAATAGAAGACAATGAGGATAAAACATATACTCTAGTAAATAATCTATTAGCAATAAAAGATGAACTGCAAAATAATATTAGGTTATTATCAAATAATGTGCCCCATGTCGACGAATTGAAAAACATGAAAAACAATCTAGTGAATCATATGGTATATGGGGAATTCAACACAGAAGAAAAAGATATATTATATGCTTTCATGGATGAAATAAAAACAACAAGCAATCTATTAGCCAATCAAAATAGCTATGTGAATACCTATGATGATAATAATTATACAGAAAAATTTAGCAGTTTATTATACCAATTAGAGAATGGTTTACATAATAATTATTCAACAAAAAACATGGTTTTCAATTATGGGAATATGGAATCTTTATCAGATGAAGAAAAAGATAAAAAAGATCCTAGAAATGAAGTAACAGATGCTACCGAGAATATTAAGTTCAACAAGGAAGACCAAAATGTCAGCAATGAGATAGATAAGGATAACATACCTTCTGTCCTTAGTTCCAATAGTGAGTATATTAACTTAATCAATGAAGAAGATGCAGACTTTGAAAATGAGGAAAATGATAATTTTACTAACAAGTCACTAGATGTTTTTGGAAACATAGCTGATAAATTAAAAGATATCACTTATAACCTTAGAGATGAAATATATATAGGTGAATATATAGTAGGGAATTTTAAATCAGCTACGGATAACTTACCCGATGCTCTTCCATTAACTTTAAGTAATTATTCTAAAAATGACCATTATCTTAATAATGAAGTAGAATATATTCTTGGAGGTAGTTTAGATGAAAATGTTAATCTCAAACATGTATCCAATACTATTTTAGGCATAAGATTCGTTATGAATTATATACATATCCTCACTAACTCTAACAAGAGCACATTAGTCATGAGTATTGCTACTTCCATAGCAGGATGGTGGACTTTTGGATTGGGTACATATATCGTTGCGGCACTTATCATGGCAGCTTGGAGTTATGCTGAATCATGTGTTGATGTAAGATATCTGTTACAAGGTCGAAAAGTTGCTTTTATTAAAACCAGTGGTGACTGGTATACAAGTTTACAAGGAATCACTAATGGTATCATTGATGAAGCAACTGATCATGTTACAGATAAATCTTTGCAAGTGATAGATGCAGCTTCAAAAACTGTACAGAGCAATATATCTTTTATAACTAAAAGATTAGAAGGTGGTGTTTCAGAGTATGCAGAAGATAAATTATCACAAGTGCTGGATGAAGCTGAGAGATCACTTAACTACACCATTGATGAAGTTGATAATACTATTGATACCATTATCAATGATTCATTCAATAATCTTAGGGAAGGAATAAATAATCGTCCTCTACCTGATGATTATGGCAATATTGGTTGCAATGATTTAATAAAAGAAATAATTGATGCCATATATAATGAATATGTTGAAAGGATAGTTAATGCATCATATTCACAGGTTATTTCAATTAAAAAAGAGATACTTGAAAAATTCAAGGAAAAGATAGAAGAAGTTAAACAAAAGATTATTAATGGAGTTCTAGGAGGAATAGGACAGATATCTAATAGATTTGAATCAGAAATCAATGAAGTAGTTGAAAAAACATCTTGTAAATATAAAGATATCACTAAAAAACATATTAACAGCATTGCTGATAAAGTAAGAAAGTCTACAGTACAAAAGGTGAATGTGGATATAGATAATAGCTTGAAAACCAAAGGGAAAGGTTCTAAGATAACTTCACTGATGCCGTCATTCTCTTACAATGATTATCTTCGTTTAATGTTATTAATAGGAGTGGATAATGATGTAAAGTTATATAGAGTACTAGATTTAATCCAATTCAACTTGCAAAAAAGCAGGAATGAGAATGAATTCAATCTTAAGGATTATGCAGCTGGATTGGATGTTACTGCAGAAGTATCAGTCAATTTCTTGTTCTTTGATTTACCTTTTATGCCAGATGAAGCAAAGGACTTAGCTGATAAAGGTTATAGTTTTGAGATTAATACATCCATGGTTTACTAATTATGAAAAGAGGCATGTATAACATGAAAAAACTAAAAGGTTCATTGACAGTAGAAGCGGCCATCGTGTTACCTATTTTTCTAATGGCAATATTATCTATTGTTTATATAATTAAGATTATGTATATACATGAAAGTATTCAACATGGTTTATCAGAAACAGCAAATGAATTAGCTGCTTATTCTTATATAATGGATAAATCAGAGATATTAGATTCACAGCAAGAAATATATAAAACATCTAGCGAAAATCTAAATGATACTAATGAAAATATAGATAGTATCAATGAAAACTTAGAAGATATCTTTAATATTATTGAGGGAGGGAATTCTTATATAGGTGTTAGTGATATAAACAAGGATTCTACATTCAAGGATATGTATGGCAGCGGTAATATGAATGAGTATATAACTAATTTTGCAAGTACAATATCTAAGATTAAAGAAGAAGTAATAGGGAATGCCAGTGAAGCTTATAAAAGCCTTAATGATATTATGAATTCAGTAGATATAATATTACATAGTATCAAAGGAACATTAATCAGTGAATGTATATATGATGGTTTAGCTGTTACCAATAATTTTGTTGGTACTAAGATGGCTAAGAGTATCTTTAATGATTATATAAGTGATGAGCAATATAAAAAGTGGTATATAGTCAACGGTAGGAATGGAATGAATTTCAGATATTCAAGGTTTATGTTAGATGATGAAGATATAGATTTGATTGTTAAATATAAGCTGGACATTCCTATACCTTTTCCAGGAATAAAAGACATATCTATGACTCAAAGAGTCAAGGTAAGGGGATGGACTGGTAACGGGAATGGATTCAATTCTTGTTTAAAAGAAGATAATATTGAGTCAGGTGAAGCTAGCGAAGATGATATCATTGTGTATTGTGTAGAAAATAGTGAAGTATACCACACTTATATTACTTGTCTCAACAATATAACCATGCCGGAAACATATGACCCCAATAAGCATAGTTCAAAATTATGTGAAACATGTGCCAAGAATATAGATAAAAATGATATTAAGATTGTATATCACACCCCGGAGGGTAAAGTATATCATGTTAATCCCTTATGCTCACAGATACATTCTGATAATATAATGGAGTTGACATTAAAACAAGCTAAAGATATGGGTAGAAGAATATGTGAAAACTGTAAGAAGAAAAAGCAAAGGATTGATTCAAAATGAGTATTGTAATTATTCTAATAGGTTTAGCGCTAGGGATACTAACTTATAGTTATTCTTTTGATACTAATCTCAATATTTTTTCAAGTAATAATAAAAATAGAATCAAAGGTCTATTGATTGTAATAGGAGTAACTACCGTGACCTATCTATTTTACTATCAATACCAACTAACCAATTATTTTATTGCTATGGAATTGACTACTTGGTTTCTGATAATCACTACCATAAGGGATTGCAAAGATAAACAGATACCTATGGATGTTGTAATAATCACATTCATAATAGGAGTGATATTATTATTTTTTAATCCTAATGTCATATGGATTCATTCTCTTATAGGATTTGTGGGGATAGGTGGAATTATAGCACTAATTTCAGTCCTGACAAAAGGAGCTATAGGTATAGGAGATGCTCTTGTTATTGGAACTATTGGTCTTATACTAGGATATAAAATGGCAATAGCAGTTTTGCTATATTCATTAGTGTTAAGTGGATTGATAGGGTTAGGATTGATGGTATTTGGTAAGGTGACCAGAAAAACCAAGCTGCCTATGGTACCTTTTATGCTATGTGCTTTTTTAATAATAATTATTCTATAATCAATAAATAATCTTTTTTGGAATCAGGTGGTATATAAGTATGAATAATAAACTAGGTGGAAGTTTAACTGTAGAAGGAGCCTTAGTCTTTCCTATAGTATTTTTTGCTGTGTTATGTTTAATATACATAGGTATCTATCTTCATGATGTAACGTGCATGAAAGCAATAGTTAATGAAACGGCTGATCGTTATGAATTGGCTTATGTGGGCAAAATTAATTTTGATACAGGAAAAGTATTATCAAATGATAGTAGATTGAATAGAGGTTTGTATTGGAGGTTCACATCAGGTGATATCCTAAGGGATAATGTTAAGACTTACGTAACAAAACAAATGAAAAAACAGCTAATATTGAAAGATGATAAAATCAATGTAAATACTGAGGTGACAAATTCTGTATTAAAAAAGAAGGTTACTATAACTGTAAACAAGGACTTCAATACTCCTATCAATGTGATTAATAAGATACTGAGTATTAATAATAGACAACTTTTAATGTGTGTAAGTTCAAAAGCAGTAATAAATGACCATGGGGAATTAATAAGAAATGTAGATTTTCTTGATGATATGTCAGATTATATTCCTTCAATAAATGAAGCAAAGAATAAATATAAGGATAAAATATATGAAATTGTAGATTTTTTTAGAAAATTACAATAGAAGGATTAATTGTTATATGATATAATTGTTGAGTAACAATTAATAGGCGGGGGAAAATATGGAGTCTCTACAAAAAAAAATAAAAGATTTAGAAAATAAGGTCATAGAACAACAGAAGTTAAATGAACATTATAATTCTATTCTTGATGAGCGACATAATTTAATTAATAAATGTGATAGGCAAAAGACAATATTAGAGATGGAAATGAAAGATGTTAAAAGATTAAACGGTTTCACCTTCAAAAATTTTGTTCATACAGTATCTTTTAGTAAAGAACGAAAGTTAGAGAAAGAAGAAAGAGAGGCTGTAGTTGCTAGATTAAAGTATGATGAGTATCTAAAATCTATAGAGGATATTAATCTTAAAATAGAATCAATTAGAGAAGAACTTGATAAATATGAGGAAATAGCTAAAGAATATCTAGAAGTAGTAAATAAAAAAGAAAAGCTTATAATATCTCAAGACAATAAAAGGTCAAGTTTATTAATAAATGCAAATAAAAAAATAAAGGAACTAGAAGAAAAAAATAGTAAAATCAAAAGGGCTTATGTGGCAGGAGAAAATCTAAGATTTACCTTGAAAAAAACAGAAAAAATACTTGAAAAAGCGAATGGATTAGATGTGGTACAGATTAGAAATGGTGGATTACTAGATGATAAGTCAAAAGTAGATATGGATGAAACCCTTAGTTTCTTATATAAAATACAATGTTATTTAAAAAAATACTACAAAGACCTCAATAATATCAGTATAGAATTCTCAGAGAATATAAAAACTAATAATCTTTTAAAATACGTTAATTATTGGTTAGAAGGTATGTTTGAGAATATGATAGAGAACAAAAAGTTTCAAGGGACGTTAACTAGAGTTGTAGAAACTAAATGGGATGTAATTGATATAAATAGTAAACTTCACCAGAAAAGCTTAATAATAGAAGAAGAACTTATAAATGTAATAAAGCAAAAGGAAATTATTTTGGGGTATAGGAAGATAATCTAGATATCACTTATTGAATTGTACAGAAGGAATGAGTATCTTATGAACATGAAGGCAAAAGAAATATTAAAAAAGTTATATGGATATGACGATTATAAGAAAGGTCAGGAAGAGGCCATAGACAGTATACTTAATAATAAGGATACTGTAATTATTATGCCGACAGGTGGTGGTAAATCAATATGCTATCAGATACCATCACTTATTTTTGATGGTATAACCATAGTAATATCTCCTCTTATATCTTTGATGAAAGATCAAGTGGATAGTCTTAAGGCAACGGGAATAGATTCTACATATATCAATAGCACTCTATCTTATGAAGATATTGAATATAGATTACAAGCTATAGAAGAGGGAAAATATAAGATTGTCTATATTGCACCAGAAAGATTGGAAACTGAAACTATATACAGGATAACAAGAAGAAATAAAATATCCTTTATTGCTGTAGATGAAGCTCATTGTATTTCACAATGGGGCCATGATTTTAGACCTAGTTATATGATGATAAACAAATTCATAGATAATCTTGAAGAAAGACCCATTATTGCAGCTTTAACAGCTACTGCGACCAAAAAAGTTGAGGAAGATATAATTAGTGGGTTAGGTTTAAATAATGCTAATGTATTCAAGACTGGATATGATAGAGAAAATCTTACATTCACTGTGTTGAAAGGTGCTAACAAAAATAATTTTATTATAGATTATGCTAAAAAACATAAAGGGGAAGCAGGAATCATTTATGTAGGAACAAGAAAAGATACTGAAAATATATGTAGATTATTAATTAAGCAGGGTATCAATTCTGGTATGTACCACGGGGGTATGAATCCTCAACAAAGAAAAGAAAATCAAGATAGATTCTTATTTGATGATATTGACGTTATGGTAGCCACTAATGCATTTGGTATGGGTATAGACAAGTCTAATGTTAGATATGTAATCCATTATAATATGCCTGAAAATATTGAGGCTTATTATCAAGAAGCAGGACGTGCTGGCAGGGATTCATTAAACTCTCAATGTATACTGTTGTTCAGTGCTGGTGATGTACAGCTTAGAAGATTTTTAATTGATAGAGCAGATGAATTAGATGATACAAGAAAAAGATATAGATATGAAAAACTTCAAAAAATGATTAAATACTGTCATGTAACCACGTGCCTTAGAAAATATATACTAGAGTATTTTGGAGAAGAAAATATTAACGATACATGTGGCAATTGCAGTAATTGTAATGAAGACATTAAAAAAGAAGATATGACCATAGAAGCCCAGAAAATTTTATCCTGTGTCATAAGAATGAAAGAACGTTTTGGTACTAAAATAATTGCAGAAGTATTAAGGGGCTCCAAAAATAAAAGAGTTCTTAGTCTAGGATTCAACAACCTGTCAACCTATGGGCTTATGTCAGAATATACCATTGATAGCATAAAGGATATGATAAATCTACTGATTGCAGAAGGTTACCTTAGAATGACAACTGACGAATATCCTGTTGTCAAGATAGATAAAAAAGCAATTCCTGTACTTAAAAATAAAGAAAAAGTATTTAGGAATGTGATGAAAACAGAAAAAACACAAGTTAAACAAGAGTTATTTGAGAAGCTGAGAGCACTTAGACGTAAAATTGCTAGTGAGCAGAATCTCCCACCTTATGTAATATTCAGTGATGAAACACTAAAAGAATTAAGCACAAAGTATCCTACAAACAAATATGAAATGCTGAACATTAAAGGTGTTGGTGAGAAAAAGTACGAGCAGTATGGTGAAATGTTCATGGAAATCATAAGACAATACATAGAAGATAATAATATACAAGTAGAAATAATTAATTACTCTGAGCCAATTACTAAAAAAACTAAGAAAAAAAGTGATGAACCATCATATGTTATATCAGCTAAACTATATAATGAATTGAATGATATTAAAGAAGTAGCAAAAGAAAGAAACTTAACAATAAGAACTATAGAAAATCATATATTTGAAGCTTATACCAATGGAGTGGATGTTGATATTGAAAGGTTCATACCAGAAGGAGAAGAAGATACAATCAAAAATGCTATTGATAATATTGGCTTAGACAAGTTAAGACCTATTAAAGATGCGCTACCTGAGAGTATCAATTATAATGCCATAAAGGCAGTAATAGCTAAATGGTATTAAGAAAATTTGACAAAAAATATATTCAGTGGTAAAATACCTAGCATAACAAAGCATTGTTATGCTAGGTATTTTTAAATTGCTATTGGAACGAGATTAATCTCAATAATTTTAGGTGGTGTTACATATGAATAAAGAGTTATTAAAGGGAACTACAGATATAATGATATTGAATCTGTTAAAGAAAGAACCTATGTATGGATATGGAATGATTAAAGAATTTGCAATCTTATCAAAAGGAACTTTTAAATTTAAAGAAGGAACTCTATATCCTATTTTACATAATTTAGAAAAAAAAGGGCTTATTGAGTCTCTATGGAAACAAAACCCAGGAGAAAGAAAAAGGAAGTATTATCAAATTACCAAAAAGGGTATAAGTACTTTAGAAGAAAGAAGTACTGAATGGGAGATATTCCAGCAAGCCATTAATGATGTGTTGAGTTATGAATAGCGAGGTACAGGGATTGGATAAAAGGATAAAAGTTTTTTTGGATAAAGTAGGTAATCAAATCAACACAGAAGAGGAAGCATTGAAAATCAAAGATGAACTGATAGATCATATTGATTGTTTAACAGAAGAATTCGTAGATATGGGTTATAGTAATCACGAAGCTATATCCAAAGCTCTAATGCATATGGGTGACCCTAATGAAATAGGTTATTCTTTTACTAATAGAGATATTGTTAGAAAAAGAAATCAGCTTATTAGGATGCTTAGAACCCTTAGTATTGGCTTACTGATTATTGGATGTGTGATACTATTTGTATTTACTGAATACTCTACAGAAAGTTTAGGTTCAGTAATATATTTTGTTAATATATTAAATATAGTTGGTTTCTCTTCCTTGACATCTCATACAAATTCAAAGTATTTGATGAATAGCCAAGATATACCTATACTCATTATATGGCCAGTGAAAAAACATATATATTTAGAATATATAATCATTGGAATCATATTTTCACCAATATTGATTTTATTTGGTACTGGACTGGTACTTGGGGCTATTGAAGATAATGCTTTGTGGAAATTAGTACTATTAGTAATAATATTCACATCTGCTATTATATCAACTTTTCTAATAAATAAGTTGAGAATACCTAAGTACATAGTAACTAATGAAGGATTGATTGTTCTTGGAAAATTCATTTCATGGACAGCTATAAATAATGTAAGATGGCTGAATTCTTACTATAAAAATGAAAATACATATATGCTTCAGATTTTAGATAATAGAGGGTTCCCTATTACAAGAAAAATAAAAGTTAGTAATAATCAATATGAAATGGTTTCACGTATTATTTCCGAAAGGGTGTGAGTAGGTGTTTCAAATAAAAGATTACGATAGTATAGCTAAAAAAAGATTGCTTATAAATATATTAAATATTTGTTTTTTTGTTCTTTTATTGTTATTAGTTATTAGTACTCCTTCTTTTGAAAGTATTTATTTTGGGATATTATGTACAATAAGCATATTTGGTATGCAGCAATTGAGTAGAAAATTAGATAAGAATATTGGTAAAAAACGAGAAGATAAAATAATATTTTCATGTTTGAATAAAGACTTTAACCAAAGGAATAATGGTTTAATGGTTCATTTAACTGTAATAGCATTTTCATTTACATTTATTTCAGGTATATCAGAATCTTATTTTAAGAAATCTTCTTCTAATATAATATTTATAGTACTTATAACAATAATAGTTCTATTGCTTTTGATGATGATAATGGTACTAGGATTCTACGGTATGAGATGTTATGTATTTGATAATAAAATTGTAACTGTACAAGGGGTAATGAATTTTTCTGACATCAAAAAATATCAATTAATACTTTTAAATAATGGTAAAGTTCAGTTTGAGGCTAATACAGGAGAGCAATATGTAAAGTTAAAAATTAATAATAATCAATCAAAAATTGTTGAAAGCATAATTAAAAATAATTGTATAATACAATAAGAATAAATAATATCTATCCTTATAA
>NZ_BTPU01000072.1:0-32096 GCF_036985595.1 Vallitalea maricola
CACACTTTTCTTTTTTATGTCTTTTTTAGGATATAGTTTAAATAATTAATTCTATCGTATAATATTCTATTTATTCTATAAAATTTATTATAAATTCCTTGATTTTATAAGTTTTTAATGGTTTAATAGATTCGAATGAAGTAAAGCCTTCCAACTTTACTATAATAATACAATATTATTCTTTACTACTTCATAGCAATAAATTACCATTAATCATTAACATATTCCAAAACATTGAATTTATTTTCAAAAACGATGTATATAAATTAATGCTAAACCAAAAAATAATTGCAGCAAGGATTAGAAATGAAGATATTTCTTTTTGATATTGCAAAAATAATTGCTAAATGTTAATTTATATTAAGTAAAACATTAAAAAACGAATAAATCAAAAACAGAACTTGCAAAATTGCATAAAATATATTACAATATGTTTAATTGCAAAATGTAATAATAATAAAAGGGTGGTGTTTGTACATGATATTATCAAGTAAAGGTCTAGATATAAAACCTTCATCAACATTAGAAATAACAGCAAAAGCCAAGCAAATGAAAGCTGATGGGATAGATGTAGTAGGATTTGGTGCAGGCGAACCAGATTTTGATACACCAGATCATATAAAACAAGCTGCTATAGAGGCAATAAATGAAGGATTTACTAAATATACACCTGCTTCAGGTATACTTCCATTAAAAAATGCTATATGCAAGAAGTTAGAAGCAGATAACAAGGTTTCATATAAACCAAGCCAAATTGTTGTAAGTAATGGAGCAAAGCATTCCTTAACTAATACATTTATGGCAATTTTAAATCCTGGTGATGAAGTTATTATACCAGCTCCATTCTGGTTAAGTTACGTTCAAATGGTTAAGATAGCTGATGGAGTACCAGTAGTAGTAAAGACAAGTAAAGAGAATAATTATAAAGCAACTATGGAAGATTTGAAAAATGCATTAACTGATAAGACAAAAGCTATTTTAATTAATAGTCCAAGTAATCCAACAGGTATGGTGTATTCAGAGGAAGAGCTTAAAAAAGTTGCTGAATTTGCAGTAGAGAATGATTTATTCGTCATATCTGATGAAATATATGAAAAACTTATTTATGGTAATGAGAAGCATATAAGTATCGCTTCATTTAATGAAGATATTTATAATAGAACAATAATTATAAATGGTGTTTCTAAAAGTTATGCTATGACTGGTTGGAGAATTGGTTATGCAGCTGCTCCAGAACAAATAGCTAAAATTATGTCTAATATTCAAAGCCATGCTTCATCTAATCCAAACTCAATTGCTCAGAAAGCTGCTTTAGCTGCAATTAGTGGTTCACAAGAATGTGTTGATAAAATGAAAACTCAATTTGATAAAAGAAGAGAATACATGTATGATAGGGTTTCCAAAATGCCATATGTCTCTGCAATCAAACCTCAAGGTGCATTTTATGTTTTTGTTGATTTGGACAGCGCACTAGGAAAGAAATACAAAGGTGAAGTTATTGAAAATGCCAATATCTTTGCAAAGCTATTGTTGGATAATGAAAAGGTTGCTGTAGTACCATGTACTGATTTTGGTTATGATACTCATTTTAGACTATCTTATGCTATAGCTATGGAAAATATAGAAAAAGGTCTAGATAGAATAGAAAATTTCCTTAATAATTTACAATAAGATAAGATTGTATATATAAAGAGGGCAGTTTCAAATTTTGAAACCGCTCTTTTGTTTTGGTTACTTTTTGTGATAAAACAAACTTTTTACTTGCCTAACTTATGTTTTTATTTTATGATATAATAGGTTATGGAAAATATATTAAACTTATTTTAAATAAATTTATTTTTACTTTAGTGGATTAATTATCTTAATAATATACTGAAAGGATGATATAGTTGTATAATGTTTATGAAACCCCATTAGGAGCTAGATATGCAAGTAAAGAAATGTTATATCTCTTTTCTCCAGACAAAAAATTCAAAACATGGAGAAAGTTATGGATAGCACTTGCAGAAGCTGAAAAAGAGTTAGGTATTGATATTAGTGATGAGCAAATAAATGAGTTAAAGAAGTTTAAGGATGATATTAATTATGATGTAGCAAAAGAAAGAGAAAAAATCGTTCGTCATGACGTTATGTCACATGTTTATGCCTATGGGTGCCAAGCACAGGCAGCTAAACCTATAATTCATTTAGGAGCCACTAGCTGTTATGTAGGAGATAATACAGATATAATAATTATGACAGAAGCACTAAAACTAATAAAAGATAAATTGGTCAACGTTATAGATAAATTAGCGAAATTCGCTATAGAATATAAAGATATGCCTACACTAGGATTTACTCATTATCAACCAGCTCAGTTAACTACTGTTGGTAAAAGAGCATGCTTATGGTTGGAAGACTTGATAATGGATTATGAAGATGTTGAACATCAGTTGAATAAAGCTAAACTCAGAGGAGTAAAAGGTACTACTGGTACTCAAGCGAGTTTCCTTAACCTTTTTGAAGGTAATCATGAAAAAGTTAAAGAATTAGACAAACTAGTTGCATCAAAATTAGGATATGATGATACATTCCCTGTAACAGGACAAACTTATCCAAGAAAACTTGACTCACAAATGTTGAATGTATTAAGTACCATTGCACAATCAGCATATAAATTCAGTAATGATATTAGATTATTACAGAATCTAAAAGAAATAGAAGAACCATTTGAAAAAAGTCAGATAGGATCATCTGCTATGGCTTACAAAAGAAATCCTATGAGAAGTGAAAGGATATCATCTTTAGCTAGACATATCATATGTAATGCACTTAATCCAGCTATTACAGCTTCAACACAATGGTTCGAGAGAACTCTTGATGATAGTGCTAATAAAAGATTATCTGTACCAGAAGCATTCTTGGCTACAGATGCAGTTTTAGAGATATTCATGAATGTAGTTGATGGTCTTGTAGTATATGATAAAGTAATTCATCAAAGAATCATGAGTGAGTTACCTTTTATGGCTACTGAAACTATTCTCATGGAAGGTGTAAAACGTGGTGGAGATAGACAAGAATTACATGAGAAGATAAGAGTATTATCTATGGAAGCTGGTAAACAGGTTAAGATGGAAGGTAAGAAAAATGACCTGATAGAGCGTATTTTAGCTGATGGAACATTTGGAATGAGTGAAGAGGAAATATTATCAATCTTACAACCAGAAAATTTCATTGGAAGAGCTCCAGAGCAAGTTGAAGATTTTATTGCTAACTATGTTAAAGCCATATTAGATCAAAACAAAGATATATTAGGAAAAACTGCTGAATTAAATGTTTAATAGACATATGTATGTTTTATTTCAATTATATATAGCAGAATTAAATATTAATAGTATATGGAAAAGAGGATGGGTATGGGTAAAGTAGGATTTATTGGTACAGGAAATATGGGCTATGCTATGATGAAAGGAATTGTAGATAGTCTTAAGGATGTAGAATTATTATATACAGATGTTAATAAAAAAAGATTAGAAGAAATTAAGTCAGATATTGGATTTAATTATGTGAATAGTAATGGTGAGTGTGTGGAAAAATCAAAGTATGTTATATTAGCTGTTAAACCACAGTATTATACGCAAGTACTTGATGATATTAAAGAAGCTATTACTAATCAGCATATAATCATATCTATAGCACCTGGTATTAAGATTGATGATCTAAAAAATAAACTTGGTAATGAAACAAAAATTGTTAGAGCTATGCCTAATACACCGGCTCTGGTTGGACAAGGCATGAGTGCCATAAGCTTTTCCGATGATGATTATGCAGCTGATCAAAAAGACATGGTAACTAGTATTTTTAAGTCTTTTGGTGAGGTGGTAGAACTGCCAGAACATCTTATGAATGCAGTAGTAGCAGTGTCAGGAAGTTCACCAGCATATGTATATATGTTTATTGAAGCTATGGCCGATGCAGGAGTTTTATTTGGATTACCTAGGGATACATCATACAAATTAGCGGCTGGGGCTGTTCTTGGTTCAGCTAAGATGGTTTTAGAAACAGGTAAACATCCTGGAGAATTAAAGGATGCTGTATGTTCACCAGGTGGAACAACTATAGAAGCTGTATCAGAACTTGAAAAAAATGGTTTTAGAAGTGCTGTAATCGAGGCTATGAAGTCCTGCTATAATAAAACCATGTCATTTTAGATTAAGTAGAGATTGAGAGATGAAACAAATGGATAAAAAAATCAAACGATTAGATAGAAAAGAAGTATTTAACGGAAAAAGAGTAAGATTAGTAATAGATAAACTAAAAATGCCTAATGACAAAGAAGTTAATTGGGAACTTATTACTCATCCTGGTGCAGCAGCAGTAATACCTGTTGATAATGATGGTAATATAATCATGGTTAGACAATATAGAAACGCTGCAGATGATTATGTACTTGAAATTCCAGCTGGTGGAGTAGAAGAAGGCGAAGATCCTAGTATATGTGCTAAAAGAGAGTTGGAAGAAGAAACAGGTTATAAATCTGATAATATCGAGTATCTATTAAAATTTTACTCAAGCATCGGTATAACAGATGAAATGATAAGTATCTATGTAGCAACAGATTTGCAGGAATCACAACAGAATCTTGATGATGATGAATACGTAACTATTGAAAAATATAAGCTTGAAAAATTGATTGATATGATTTATTCAGGTCAGATAACAGATGGTAAAACCATATCAGGATTGTTAGCTTACAAATGCAAGTTAAATGATATGAAATAATAATATTAGATAATTTTGAAAAGTCTTAGATTGTTAATATAATTAGAATTATATTAATCTAAGACTTTTTTACTATATTTGTAGATTTGATTAAAATTTTATTTTCTAAGTACAAGCACTCATATAATTAATTTTTTGTTCATATATTAGTTTATATACAGAATGATTATTCAATAAAAAGCAAGAACGAAGATATCAATAAAGTTATATAAATTAAGGAGAGATTTGAGTGACTAATGTATTAGGAAAATATAGAAAAAAAATAAGCGTTTTTAAAATACAGTTCATACTATTTTTGATAGCTATAGCAGTAGGGTCATTGTTTGCCAATAATCTAAATGGTAATAGGATTGAAGAATACAAGTTATTGTCAAGTTATTTTATTACTAAATTCCCATCTAGCGATTATCTTAATATTGAATTATTCAAATTTATCATATGGAAGAGAATCAAATTGATTCTTGGTATTTGGATACTTGGATTCACTTTTTTTGAAATTATAATAAATTATATTATAGTTATATATTTTGGTTTCAGCATTGGTTTTATATTTTCCATAGGACTTATGACTAATGGATTCAAAGGTTATTTGATGTACATAATACTTTTATTACCTCAATACACATTTTATATTCCAGTAATGATATACCTCATAGTGAAAAGTACTAATTTCTGTTCTAATTTGTATAGTCATAGAAGTAGAACAAGAGGTTTTAATATAAATAAACAAATGTTTATAGAATATTTTTTTGTCCTTGTAATATGCATAATATTCACCATTGTAGGGGGTATCATGGAAACTTACGTAAACCCTCAATTAGTAAAATGGTACATTTCTGCCATAAATTTGTAAAAAATATTCGACTTTTGGAGTAAAATATATTATAATCAAATGTATATGAAGTACTGCAAAGGAAGAAAATAATGAGAGAAACTGTATCTAAGTTCTTAGACTATTTAAAAACTGAAAAGGGTTCATCCCAAAATACTATAGCATCCTATGAAAGGGATGTTAATAATTTGATTAACTACCTAGAATCCAATTCTTTGACCATTGGTAAAATAACTAATACTAATCTTAATTCTTATTTAATTAATTTAGAGAAGATGGGTAGAGCACCATCAACAATATCTAGAAATGTTGCTTCAATCCATAGCTATTTTAGATATCTATATAAAAATGATATGATAAAACAGGATCCTTCTAGTAATTTGCTGTCTCCAAAGATAGAAAAAAAATTACCTGAAGTATTAACTATGGAAGAAGTAGATATTTTATTAAGTCAGCCAAGTGATAATGACTGCAAAGGTATACGAGATAAAGCGATGTTGGAAGTTTTGTATGCAACGGGTATACGTGTATCTGAATTAATTAATTTAAAAAAAGACGATATCAATATTAACTTAGGTTATATTAAGTGCAATGATAAGAAAAAAGAACGTATTATACCTATGGGAAAAGTATCCAAAGATGCTCTTTCCAATTATTTGGATCATGCAAGAGAGATAATGATAAAAGATCCAGGTGAGGATATTTTATTCGTTAGCTGCTTAGGTCATAAAATGAGCAGACAAGGATTTTGGAAGATTGTTAAATCATATGCAAATAAGGCTGGTATATACAAAAAGATTACACCTCATATACTTAGGCATTCTTTTGCTACACACCTTGTTGAAAATGGAGCCGATCTTCGTTCAGTACAAGAAATGTTAGGTCACTCGGATATATCTACTACTCAGATATACGCTAAGATGTCTAATAATAGATTAAAAGAAGTGTATTCTAAAGCTCATCCTAGAGCTTAGATATATGATTATAGATTCTACATATGGCTGCCGGAAGGCGGCCTTTTATTGTCTTATTTGAAGTTCTGCTTTTTAAACATATGAAATAAAATAGAGGCATTACCTCTTTTATTTTCTTGCATAATCGCTTATTACTTGATAATAATCTATATATTTGATATGCTAATAAAGTAATTATGAGCTTTGAATAATTAGAAAAGAGGAACTATTATGTATAAATTAGTTATACTTGATGCTGATGGAACACTATTTAACTATGAAGAAGCTGAAAAATATGCATTATGGGAGTCTTTTAAATTATTTTCTTTTGAAGGGGATATTATAGACATAAGTAATTGCTATAAAAAGATTAATTTGAATCTATGGTTAGAATTGGAAAAAGGCAATATAACTAAAGAAAAGTTAAGATATGAGAGATTCAGCAGATTATTCAAGCAATATAAGATTGATTATGACGTCAATAAATTCAGTGACCAATATTTATTGAAATTAGGAGAAAGCAATTTTCTAATAGATGAAGCCGAAGAAGTATGTAAATATCTTAAAAATAAAGGTTATAAAATAATAATATTAACAAATGGAATAAAAAAAGTACAAGTATCAAGGCTGGAGAAATCTAATATAAAAGATTATATAGATAATATGATAGTCTCAGAAGAAGTAGGAGTAAATAAACCAGACCCAGTCATTTTTGACTATACATTCAATTTGATTGGTCATAACGATAAGAATAATGCAATCATGATAGGTGATTCCCTTACTGCTGATATCCAGGGAGGAATCAATCACGGAATTGATACATGCTGGGTCAACTTGAATAACATAGAAAACACAACAAATATAATTCCAAAATACGAAATACATTCTTTAGGAGAATTAGCAACTATTTTATAAACATAAGTTTAGATTCTATGTATTATTTAATCTTTAATTATAAATAACTGAGTTTATGAATAGATATTAGGCTAAATGTAAATATTTTTATAATAGAGATTAATATAAGGAGCTAAACGATGAATAATGATATTTTAAAGAGAATACCAAAACATATAGGAATTATACCAGATGGTAATAGAAGATGGGCTGTAGGTCATAATATGGACAAAAAAGACGGGTATTTTTATGGCATAGACCCAGGATTCAAGTTATATGAAACAATGCTTGAGTATGGTGTCAAGGAAGCAACATTTTATGGTTTTACTCAGGATAATACAAAAAGACCATCTAATCAAAAAGCAGCATTCATAGAAGCATGTGTTAGTGCTGTTAATAACCTAGCCAATAGAGATGCCAATCTATTAATAGTAGGTAACAGTAAATCAGATGTATTTCCAAAAGAACTATTGAAATATGCTAATAAAAGAGTGAAATTTGGTAAAGGTCTTATGAACATTAATTTTCTTGTTAATTATGACTGGAAATGGGATCTGAACAATGGTATTAATAATATTGCTTCTTCAGATATATCAAGAATAGACCTAATCATCAGATGGGGAGGTAGAAGACGTTTAAGTGGTTTTTTACCTGTACAATCAGTATATTCTGATATATATGTCATTGATGAGTATTGGCCTGATTTCAAGAAAGATCATTTCAAGGAAGCTCTTAGATGGTATCAAACAACAGATGTTACATTAGGCGGTTAATAAGGGAGAGCGCAATGGAATTTTATTATGATTCTAGAAAGATTGAATATACCATCAAATATAGTAAGCGTAAGACGATTGCAATTCATATTGAACCTTCAAACAATATCATTGTAAAAGCTCCAATAGATATGGATAGGAACAGGCTCAAGGAATTAGTGGAGAGCAAAGGTAAATGGATTTCTAACAAATTGGAAGAATCCAATGATTATAAGATACAAAAGAGGACTTATAAAAATGGTGAATTATTTTTATTTCTAGGTAAAGAATATCCATTAGAACTGATGATAGATGAAACAGCTAATGTTATGAGCGTAGAGATTATAAATAATTCACTTAGAATAATTACCAATACAGAAGATAAAGACAGTATAAAGAATCTCTTAGAAGAATTTTATAAAAAGCAAACCAGAATAATTATTAAAGATAGAATAAAATATTACCAAAAATATTTTATTGTCAGACCCAATAATATTAGAATTAAGAAACAAAAAACAAGATGGGGAAGTTGTAGTTCGTTGAAAAACTTGAATTTCAATCTAAAATTATCAATGGCTAAACTCTCTGTTATTGATTACATAGTAGTTCATGAGATGAGTCATTTGATACATCTTAATCATTCAAAAGATTTTTGGAACTTAGTGAAAAGTGTTTTACCTAATTATAAGGATGAGAAAGATTGGTTAAAACATAACGGTAGAAGATTAACGTTAGATTAAATTTAATATGACTGCATGAAATTAAAGGTGGGAAATTTGAGTAAATTACAATAGAAAAGGGGAGTAACAGAATTATGATTAAAAAAAGAGATTTAAGGATTATTTTAACTATTTTATTAGTTGCGTGCTTAATTCCAGTAAGCATTTCTTCTAATGCAAAGGGTTTGTCTGGGTCAATAGAAGAATTTATTGAAACATATACCATATCTAATGAAGATGAAGATAAATGCGAAGAGATACCTAGCATTAAATATGATAATAAATTATTTTTACCAATTCAGGATATAGCACGTATGTTAGGTAAAAAAATAATAACTAAGGATAAAGCAATCGAAATAGCTGATGAAAACAAAAAAGAAGACTTCAAATTGAAAGATGGATTTTTGCTACATGGTTTCTATGCCTTGAATTCATATAATCAGTTTGAGGAATTACGCAGAGGTAAGACACTTTCAAATTTTGATTCTCTATCTTTTGGATGGAGTAGGATAGATCAAGTTGGTGATGGGGTAGAATTAACCTTTGATGGTAGAGATTTTCGTATTCCAAATGCTTATGATGAGACACTTCATAAGGTAAATGATATACCAAAGCAGCTAATGATATTTGCTGATGATAGTAGCAATAGAAACGATTATTTCAAAGCTATTTTCAAGGATATGGATAATATAATTAATCAAATAGCTGATACAGTTAATGGCAAAAATACTGTATATAAAAAATTAGCATTTGATGGGGTGACAATTGACTTTGAAACTGTTAACAAGGAAGATCAAGATTCATTTATAACTTTCCTGAAAAAATTAAGGACCAAACTTGGCAAGGATAAAACAATTTATGTAGCCATACCATCGGTTAAATACTATAGTTATTACAAGTACAAAGAAATTCTGGAAATAGTTGATTATGTAATACTTATGGAACATGATTTCGATATGAAAGTTAGACAAAGTACCTATAGTGATATAGTTAAAAGTCCAGTTAGTCCAATTGCTCTTATAGAACAAGATATAAAGACATTGGTAGAAAAAGTAGGAGATAAATATAAGGATAAAATAATATTACAGATTAGTTTCGGTAGTTCTCAATGGATTAGCAATAAAGATAATACATATAGAAGGGTAATGTCATCACCATCTTACAATCTAATTTATGACCGTATTTGTAAGGAATTGGATAATAAGGTTAAAAAAGAAGATTTGCTATTTTATAATAAACTATATGATAACCCATATCTAATATACATTAATGATAAAAAAGAGAAAAACTATATTTGGTATGAAAACTGGGATAGTGTATTTGCTAAGATAAAATTAGCAAATGATTACAACCTAGGAGGAATTTCTTTATGGAGATTAGGAACTGTTCCTAACTATTACAGTAAATATGGAAAAGAGGCTGGTTTTGATATCTGGTATAGAATAACTAATTTATTTGACAAGTAAATATAATTGTAAAAGAGATAACCTCTTAAGTAGATATTAATACTTAAGAGGTTTGTTATTATTGTAATCATATGAATAATTAATATCGTGATCCATAGATCTAATACATTCTATAATTTCTTCTTCTGTTGAAGGTGGATTATAAGATACCTTTATGGCTCTATCAGATGGATTAACTGCTATTTCTCCAACACCTTCTATTTTTTCAAGAGCATTTTTAATATGCTGCTTTTCAATATCATTTCTTATTCCATCTACGTGAATATTCAAACTCTGCAAATTCATCAACCTTTCATTAAATATATATCATTATTTTGAACAATATTGTAAATAATATACTTCTTTTTTATGATGTTTAGTATCTCTCATGACAAGATATTACTAAAGAATCTATAGCTTAAAAACATGGACTATGAAGACTTCCCATTTTTGAATATGAGATGATTAATAGTAAAGAATTTCAAGAATTAGATGAAGAAATTCAACTTGAAGAGATTCAGAATTTATATTTTGAATCAGTTTGTGTTTTTTCAAGAAATTACTACCATGAAGATTAATTTTCTTTAGCTATATTTTGACATTTTAGAAATATTGAGTAAAATATATTTATGAAGTAAAATATTGAAGATAAAAACACAGTTTTGGTTGGTAGTCCAAACGTATCATATATGATATCAGTAACCTGCCCCCCCTGGGGTTGTCCATTCTTCATAATAATATTACAGGGGGAATTATCATGGAAATTAAGTTAACAGTATTATTTAAAGACTCTTTTTGGATAGGTATCTTTGAAGAAAATGTTGATGGTAACTATTCAGTATGCAAATATTTATTTGGAAGTGAACCAAAGGATTATGAAATCTATGATATTGTATCAAGAGAGTTTTATAACTTAAACTTTTCTAGGCATATGAAAGATACAAAAAAATCATCTGATGCAAGTAAAAAAATAAGTCCTAAAAGGATGCAAAGACTAATAAAAAAGGAAATCAACGATGTAGGCATAGGCACAAAAGCTCAACGAGCCATCAACGCCGAAAGAGAGTCTAATAAAGTTGAGAGAAAAAAACTTTCTAAAGATAGAAAAGAAGAACTTAAAAAAGTTAAATATGATAAAAAGCAATTTAAGAAGAAACAGAAAAAAAGAGGTCATTAATAAACTAGAGGCAAATGATTATTAGTCATTTGCCTCTTGAATGTGTAGTTTTGATTTTTCCACAATTGCTAATTTATTACCATTATCTATAACGTATTGGAAATTTTCATGAGCGTCTTTTATATTACCTTCTTGCTTATTAATTAAACCTAATATATATATTAGAGAAATTTTTTGACGTTTGGAAATATAAGGAGTTTTTAATAGCAATGATAATTTTTCTTTAGCATGTTGGTAATCTTCATTGGCATAATATCTCTCTATTATCAAAAATTCAGTTGCAGTAACCAATCGCTTGTTAATTGGAGATAGTGTACTTATCTTATTGTCAAATAATTCTTCAGCTTTTTCTTTTTCGCCTAACTCGTAATAACAGCCTATCAGATTAATATAATAGACTAGTTGAATGCCGTTTTTTGTTGATAGGCGTGATTTATCTACTGAATCTAAGATAGAGGCAGCTTCCTGATATTTTCCTAAGCACATTAAACCTGCAGCTTCGTCAATATCAAAGAAAGTATTTGCTCTTTTATTTCTTCCAGTTATTTTTCTTTGTTTAGCTGTTTGAGCCAAAAAAGCTTCTGGGTCACAATCTTCATCTAATAGACTGATTCTTTTCTTGTGTCGATAGAGACTTATTACAAGATATAAGATCATTACTAAAATTACTGTTAATATCCATGCAATTAAAGGGTTTAATCCAGTCATTAGCAGTGCGATAATTATTATTATAGTAAATAGATAAAAAACTACATTGTACATGAATCTATTCATAATTGTCCTCCTTTAGTATATCAAAGTTGTAAATAGGATTACATCATATTTTTATATTTCTTATGCGCCCTATATGCATTAAAAAAACATAATATACTAGTAAAAGCATTAAGCATTAGAACGGATTGCTGATTAGAAGATATATTAATATTAACAGCTATTAAAAAGCATACCCCAGAAAATATCCAAATATTTCTTTGTGTTTTTAGTTTCATGTTATAATCACCTCTAGTGTATTTTATATTATTGAGGGGATAATAGCAATAAAAAATTTAATTTGAATTATGTTGTATCTAGATTGTATTTTTATGCCATTGTGTCAGAGAAAAGTTTGGAATAACTTGTCTTTTTTTGCGAATTTTTCATTCATAAAATTACAAAATATTTAAATAATAAATTGATACTATACTATTAAATGATTATATGAAGGAGGATAATTATGCTTAAAAGAGTATCACTAATCATGACATGTTTACTTGTTATAGCACTTATATGGGGTATTCCTATACAAGCTCAAAGTAGTTTTAGCACTGAAAATTATGAAGTATAATTGGAAATAGCTAAATCAGATTCATAATTTGGTGACACACAGACTGTCAGTAGAGAAAGTCATGTACCAGCGGGTTGGGTAGTTATAGAATATAAAGAACATACAAAAATTATTAAGAATATGAACGATGCTTTTTTGGGTCATACAGAAATTATCAGTCGTGAAAGCCCATTTCCTTCAGGGTGGGTTGTTATAAGTTGCGGAGAAGAAACAAAAACTATAAAATACATGAGGTTAGATGAGGACTAAAAAGGATTTTGTAGTTATTATTATATTAAAACAAGCTTTAGGATAGGCAGAGAGAATCCTACTTCCATAATTGAGGTAGGTTCTTTTTTGTTGCTTATTATTAAATTATCTGTTAATATTAAATAAGTAAATATCGGGAATTACATGGTATACTTGTACTGTTAATCATTGGATCTTTTTATTAAAGTAAAGAAGCATTTATAGTAAAGGAGATTATTATGAAGGATTTGAAAAAAGAGTTATATTCTATAATGAAAGAATTAGATATTCTCCATGAACCATGTTCCATGGAAGAAAATAAAACTTTCAAAGAGTTAAGAAATAAAAAAGAGAACTTACCTGAAGGTGTTTATAAATATGACAATTCTGATAGCTACTATCGTCTAGCTAAAACAGATTTATCTAGTGAAGAACTAAATAATCTAATGATGTACAGACAGACTTCATATTTAAGAACCATTAAAAATAGTATGGTGTTTTTTGTGTTTTTGACGATAGCCTCTATATTAGTATGGCTGTTTTTTGCATTTAATTATTAGTTTAAGTACAAAAGTATTATTTAGATATGAGACTTGATTGAAAAATAGTTAAGTATTTGATGAAAGATCATAATGTGATAAATGAGGGGGAAACATGAAAAGTATTAGTAAAGAGGACTTAATTATTAGAGAATCTATGCAATTATCATTTGCGGGTAGTGATATTTGGTGTATAGAACTTGATTCACTTAATGTATACACAGATATTGTAATTGATAAATTCTTAAAGGATATGGTTATTGCAAGAAAACGGTCATCTCCTAGCTTGATAGTGATTCATCTAAATAAGACATTGATGAAAATAGAACTGATAGGTGTAATCGCTTCAGAACTCAAAAAAGCTGAAAATGCTGTATGTAGAGTTGTTTTTGTTGGATTAGATCGTTCTAATCAAAGACTTATAAAAAAAGCTCTAAAAAAAGAAAGTGTTTCTTTTGCATACGGCTTTAATAACAATTATGAGAAAGCAAAAGAGTGGTTGGTAAGTAAAAGACTAATTTAAAGCAGCATTAAAGCACTGTTTTATGAGGAATAAAATTCAGACAATTATTCACTGGTGAATAATAGACAGTAATCATATTGGTTACTTTTGTGTTATAATATACCTAACAGCTGTGAGTGATAATGTTAGTACCAAGACATGGTTGCTCGTTACAAAACGTAGTTCGGACAAAATATATGTTCCATTCAATACCCGGCAAGGGATGCGATCTGCTAAGACCAGTCATATATCTCGTCCAGAAAGTGGTCTATGGGCATATATATAACCTATTAGGTGTAATATAATTATAGGTTAATCTCCCTCAAAAATTAAAACGGACAAAGTGAGGTTGATACAACTCCTCTAGGCACTTATAGGTAGCCCCAAGGCTGATGCAACACCGACCGTCCTATTGTAATATTCTGGGAGGTTGAGCCAGTAATATCCGAACAAGAGAAAGAACTAGTTACATATGAAAAGAACGGTCATACTGGAACGGCTTATCAATATACAGAGTCGGTAATTCATAAGGTTATAAAGTGGTTAAAAGAAAATGAATATCCTTGCAAAATACCTCATGCAGTCAAAGGCAAGAGCAAGACATTCAATGTCACTTATAAGGTGGTGGCGTAGATGAATGAATTAGATAAAATTAAAAATGATGAAATATTTACCGATAGTATGATAATAGCAGATGGTACTAATAATGAACATGAATCAATCGTTAGATTAATAGATAATTATACTCCTGAACTAGAGGAATTAGGCAAAATTGAATTTACCGATTTGAAATCGGGTAAAAGAGGACGACCATCAAGAATCTACGAACTAAACGAGCCACAAGCAACATTTCTTATGACATTACTTAGAAACAGCGACCAAGTGGTACAATTCAAATTAAAGTTAACAAAAGAGTTTTTCAAACTAAGACAAGCACTTATAGAAAAGAGTGCTATAATTATACCTAAAATAAAAACAAATAGGACATGTAACAATGAGTTTCTGTATACCATTGAAGAAGTAGCAGAGGTATTAAGGGTTAATAAAAATCAAGTATATAAGCTAATTAATTCTAATGTATTGAAGAACATTAAATTAGGAAGGAAAAAAGTTCCTAAATGGTGTATAGAAGAGTTTCTAAGAGATAATGTAGGGTTAGATGTAACTGACCCATTTAATATAGGTAAAATAGAGTATGGGGAGTGATTGCATGAATGTTGAATGTTTAACCGTTTATCAAATATCAAAAATTTTTAATATAAGATTATTAGAAATATATAATCTAATTAACTTGGAGGTAATCCAAGTTTTTAAAATAAATAATTTGATTAGAGTACCCCGATTTGAGGTAGAGAGGTACTTTAATCAAAAAACTAATATAATATTAATTTAATATTTTTTCTATTGCCCTTAACCCTTATAAAACAAAGGTTAGGGGCTTTTTGAGTGGGAAGTGGGAACAGAATAAATGAATTTTTACTAAATATCCCACCGTTTTCCCACCTAAGCACTAAATACACTGTGTGTACAAATGGATACGCTACGATACACTATGATATTGAGATTTCGTGTACTATGAGCAAAAATCAGTGTGAAAATAGTGTCTCCAAAAGCGTAAACTCTTATCCAAAGTATCTTTCAAGTAATCCCTTAAAAGCCATACCATGTCTAGCTTCATCTTTACACATTTCATGAACTGTATCATGAATAGCATCATAGCCTAATTTTTTAGCTTTTGTTGCGATATCTTTTTTTCCAGCGCAAGCACCATGTTCTGCATCAACTCTCATTTGAAGATTAGTTTTAGTGTCAGCTGTTACAACTTCACCTAATAATTCAGCAAACTTTGCAGCATGCTCTGCTTCTTCCCAAGCAATACGCTTGTAAGCTTCAGCAACTTCAGGATAACCTTCTCTATCTGCTTGTCTAGCCATAGCAAGATACATACCAACCTCAGTACATTCTCCTGTGAAATTCATTTTAAGACCTTCTAAGATTTCTGGATCAACATCTTTAGCTACTCCGATTCTATGTTCATCAGCCCAAGTCATTTCTGTATCATCTTGTTCTACAAACTTACTAGCTGGTGCATTACATTGTGGACATTTCTCTGGAGCACTATCTCCTTCGTGAACATAACCGCAAATTGTACAAACATATTTTTTCATATCTAATATCCTCCTTGGAATTTATATTGATAATAATTGTTATTGGATAATTATTATCTTATGGTAATATTATAACATAAAAAAATTGGTTGTCAACATAAAATAAAAAATAAATTTGAATATTTTTTTTGCAGTAAGGGTAATATAATTCTGTGAGTAATTGTTACTCACAAATACTTGTAAGTGAATATTTACCATTTACATCATGATTTTTGACAGAAGTCTTAAATGAGAGGTGTGGTTAGGGTGAAAGGACATTTATAAGTAATATATGATAAAGACTAGTAGCCGTTAGGTTACTAGTCTTTTGACTATGCTAATTACAAGATACTTAATTGACTATTATGGTCAATAGATATATAATTATATTAACATGTTAAAGGTATTCTGATATATAGGAGAGGTAATTATGTATGAAGCATTTAATAAAATTAAGAAAGAAAAACAATATAAAATAATAAATAGTGCTATGGAAGAATTTGGTAAATATGGATATGAAAAAGCATCTACTAATAATATAGTATCTAATGCTAATATTTCAAAAGGATTATTATTTCATTATTTTGGTAGCAAACAAGGATTATTTGATTTCTTGATAAATTATAGTTTTGAGGTAATGATTAAGGAAATAAATGAAAAAGTGAATTGGGAAAAAATGGATATATTTGAACGTTTGAAAGAAATTTTTATGATAAAGATGAAAGTATCCAGGAAATATCCAAGTATTTTCCATTTTTTCAATATTATAATAGAATACAAGAGTGTTGATGAAATAATGAAAGAAGATAGAGTAAGTAATCTATTATCAAAGATATACTTTCAAGATATTGATTATAGTAAATTCAAGGAAGATATTGACCCAGTAAAAGCCCTCAATATTATTAAATGGACTTTTGAAAAATATGGTGATGAAAATCTAAAAAAATTCCAGACCGAAGGATTAATTGACTTTGATAAAATATCAATAGAAATAGATGAATACATTGATATTCTTAGATTAGCATTTTATAGATAGTTGTTTAAATGATTTTAGGTAACATATTTAATCCATTAGGCATAAACATGTATAAAATAGGTTAATGGGGGATTACTTGTGTGGGGTGTCGTAATAGGATTATTATTAATTTTCTATGCTTTATTTATCTTATATGTTAGTGTAAAAAGACCTGAACTAGTATGGGATACTTATAAAATAAAATTTTTTAGAAGAATATTTGGTGAAAAAGGAGCAAGTGTATTTTTATTTATGTGCTTTGTGATTATAGCAATTATAGGCATACTGTTACTAAATAAATAGTGCTATCTTTAAAAGTGTTGGATATTTGCTTTATCCAGCATTTTTGATTAAACTTTCTTGACAACAAATTTGTTTTCAGAAAAGAAGCGTAATCCTTTGGATGCTGCTATCATATATATATTTGAAAAATTTCATGATTATATATGAAAAATTTGGTATAATATACTTGTATTTAAGTTTTCTAAAACATGTATTATCTCACTATGCTTTTTAATTAAAAAAACAGACATGTGTCGTTTATAAGTCATTATCTGTATTATATAATTAATTTAGAGTAGATATTATAGCTACAATAAGATGTTAAATAATATATATAATTAATATAATAAGGAGGTTTTTATTATGATAAACAGAGTAATATGGATAATTTTAGACAGTGTAGGTATGGGTGAACTACCAGATGCAGACAAATTCGGCGACAGAGGAAGCAATACTATAGGTAATATTGCAAAACAACTAAAATTAGACGTGCCTAATATGAGAAAACTTGGACTAGCAAATATAGAAGGAATGGTTAATTTAGAAAAAGTAGAAGAGCCAGAAGGTGTTTATGGCAGGATAGGTGAATTATCTAACGGAAAAGATACAACTATCGGTCATTGGGAAATGGTTGGTATCTATTCTCCTATAGCATTTCCAACTTATCCAGATGGATTCCCTAAGGAAGTTACTGATAAATTTGAAGAGTATGTAGGTAAAAAAATATTAGGTAATAAACCTGCTTCAGGAACTGCAATACTAGAGGAATTAGGTAAGGAACATATGGAAACAGGACGTCCTATAGTTTATACTTCAGCAGATAGTGTTTTTCAAATTGCAGCTCATGAAGATATAATACCAGTAGAAAAATTGTATGATATGTGTAGAGAAGCTAGAAAAATATTATCTAATGAACATGCAGTTGCAAGAGTAATAGCTAGACCTTTTCTAGGTGAACCAGGATCATTTTATAGAACTGCTAATAGAAGAGACTTTTCTTTGGTACCTCCAAAAGATACTTTGCTTGACATTCTAAAACAAAGTGGTAAAGATGTTATAGGAGTAGGTAAGATAGAAGATATCTTTTCAGGTAAAGGTATAACAGAAGCTATCCATACTAAAGATAATATGGATGGTGTGGATAAAACCATTGAATATATGAACAAGGATAATAAAGGCTTGATATTTACTAATTTAGTCGAGTTTGATTCTAAATGGGGACATAGAAACAATGTAGAGGGGTATGCAAAAGGTTTGGAAGAGTTTGATATTAGACTTCCAGAGATTATTAAAAATATGAAAGATACCGATGTACTAATGATTAATGCTGACCATGGCTGTGATCCAACAACACCAAGTACAGATCATTCAAGAGAATATGTACCTTTCTTAGCTTATGGAAAAGAATTTAAGAATAATGCTGATTTAAAAACTAGAAAAACATTTTCAGATATTGGACAGACGATAGCAGAAATTTTAAATGTAAAACAACTCGAAATAGGTGAAAGTTTTTTAAAGAATATTAAAAAATAGTTAATTCATTAAATATTAACTGCTACATTATGGAACCAATTTTCGTCATAGAAGGGATGATGTAATCATGAGAATGTATGATATAATAGAAAAGAAAAAGTTAGGTATGGTGCTTTCAGAGGATGAGATAAAATATTTTGTTAATGGTTATACAGAGGGGAAAATACCAGATTATCAAGTATCTGCACTATTGATGGCTATATATTTTAGAGGTATGAACGAGCAAGAAACATCAATACTGACACTTGCTATGGCTAAAAGTGGCGAGATGCTAGACTTATCTGATATTGATGGTATAAAAGTTGATAAACACAGTACAGGTGGAGTAGGAGATAAAACTACTTTGGTTATTGCGCCAATGGTAGCTGCATTAGGAATTCCAGTTGCTAAGATGTCAGGTAGAGGTCTAGGTCATACAGGTGGAACCATTGATAAGCTTGAGGCGTTTGATGGATTTAGTACAAAAGTTGAAAAAGACACTTTCGTTAATAATGTAAATCAAATTAAGATAGCAATAGCTGGTCAGACAGCTAATTTAGCTCCTGCCGATAAAAAGTTATATGCACTTAGGGATGTAACTGCAACAGTGGATAATATTTCATTGATTGCTAGTAGTATTATGAGCAAAAAAATTGCATCTGGGGCTAATGCTATTGTTCTAGATGTTAAAACTGGTAGCGGTGCATTTATGAAAAAAGAAGAAGATGCTTTTGAACTTGCTAAGGAAATGGTGAATATTGGTACAGGATTAGATAGAGATGTAGCAGCAATTATATCTGATATGGATCAACCATTAGGAAGAGCAGTTGGTAATAGCTTGGAAGTCATAGAAGCCATAGAAACATTAAGAGGTAATGGACCAAAGGATTTACTAGATTTATGCTTAACACTTGGCAGTTTCATGGTTAAAGCAGCAGGAAAAACCAAAACAGCAGAAGAAGGAAGAAAATTGCTGGAACAGACAATAAGTACTGGAACAGCCATTGAAAAATTAAAAGAATTGGTTCGTGCACAAGGTGGAAATGAAGATTTTGTTGATAATACAGAATTGTTTAAAAAAGCTAATATCATAGAGCCAATAAAAGCAGATAGATCAGGATATGTGAGTCATATTGAAGCAAATGAGATTGGCGTAGCCTCCATGATTCTTGGTGGTGGACGAGAAACAAAAGAAAGTATTATTGATCTTAGTGTTGGTATAGTTATTGAGAAAAAAGTAGGAGATAAAGTTTCAGAAGGTGATACTTTAGCATATATCCATGGAAATGAACAACAAAAAATTAAACTTGCAAAAGAAAAAGCTTTGACTGCATATGAGTTTTCAGATGGAAAACCAGAAGAGACTAAATTTATTAAGGGAATAATTACCAGAGATGGAATAATTACCAGTTAGAAAAAAGGTATAAATTTCTTCTAAAAGCTTACTCTAATAGTAAGATAATTGAACTATATATAGCAGTTCCTTTAGTAAAAGATTATGTGAGTAGAAGGAGTGAGCAATAAATGAAGAAAAGAATATTTTGTTATTTACTTTCTCTAGCTTTATTTATAGGAGGTACATTTAATGTATATGTACATGCTGAGGAAGAACCAAAAGACAAGTTAGAGTTAACAGCTAAATCAGCTATATTAATGGAACCAACAACAGGTAAAATATTATATGAAAAAAATTCCCATGAAAGATTAAGGCCGGCAAGTATAACCAAAATCATGACATTGCTATTAATGTATGAAGCCCTTGAGAATGGTAAAATAGGATGGGAAGATGAGGTAGTTGTAAGTGAACATGCTTCTAGTTTCGGGGGATCTACTATATTCTTGGAAACTAATGAAGTTCAGCCAGTAAAAGAATTAGCAAAAGGTATCGCTGTTGCTTCTGGTAACGATGCTGCAGTAGCTATGGCAGAGCATATAGCCGGAACAGAAGGCGAATTTGTTAATATGATGAATGCCAAAGCAAAAGAATTAGGTATGAAAGATACTAATTTCGTTAATGCATGTGGACTTGATGCAGATGGTCATTTGACTAGTGCATATGATATTGCAATAATGTCAAAAGAACTTACAACTAAATATCCACAGGTATATGATTTAACTAAAATATGGATGGATAAGATAGTTCATCAGAGAAAAGATGGAGAAGAAATAAGTGAATTAACAAGTACCAACAAATTATTGAAATGGTATCCAGAATATGCTACTGGTTTGAAAACAGGCTCCACAAGTTTAGCTAAATACTGTTTATCTGGAACTGCTAACAAAGATGGATTGAATTTGATAGCTGTAGTAATGGCAACCCCTAATCATAAAGAACGTTTTAGAGAAGTAATGAAGATGTTAGATTATGGATTTGCAAATTGCAAAATGTATAAGGATTCCATAAAAGATAAAACATTAGCCAATGTTCCAGTAAAAAAAGGAACACTTGATAGCATTGACTGTGTTGGAGCTGAAGATTTTAGTTGTATTTTCGATAGTAAAGAGCAGCAAGAAATAACTAATGATATTCAAGTAGAAGAATTTGTTGAAGCTCCTATTGCTACTGGTGATAAAATAGGGGAAATAGTGTATAAATGCGGTGATAAAGAAGTAGGGAGAGTTGACCTAGTAGCTGCAAATGAAGTTCCTAAAGCTACATTGAAGTTTTATATAGGTAAAATTCTAAAAATGTTTTTTCACTAAGAATCTAGCAATATTTCAAAAAATAGTAAGGCTTTTCCTAATATATTCAATTATATTATGAAAAGCCTTTTTGGCTTATTTTTTGATTACTTCAATCAATCTAATTTCATTTAGTATGATTGAACTTTCAAGATGTAAGGAATCTTTAGTATAGATATTATTAACACTAATTCTCATGTTTTCTTTGCTTTTAAGAAAATTCATATCTTCTTTATCAATTTCTATTGGCGAACCCATATTCAACCATTCACTAAAGATACAACCATTCTCTTGATTTAACAGATAAGTTCTAACCTTATAATTGCCTTCTGTTAATTTTAGATTAACATAAACAATGGTAGAAATACTATTTGATGATTTTTTTGAGAAAGAATTATAATTAAGGTCTTTGCTGTAATTAAACATATTACCTATTTCTTGGGTGTAATAATACAGGAGTATATAATATCTATCATGATTTTTAACTACAATATAATACTTTCCATTGTCTATTATATCACCTTTTACTTTATCTAATAAATAGTACGTATTGTAAATGGGCTTCTTAAGACCATTAAATGTCAATAGACTATCTTTCCCGTTGAATATTTTAGAATTAATCATAGGATCAATAAGTGGTACAATCAAGTTAGCACTCTTATATATATGCAAATAATTATATACGAAATAATTAGAAATAAAACATGTATCATATAGTTCATTTACAATTCTATTTTGATAGATATATGTATGGATATGTCTGCTTTTCAGCCATTCCACAATCTCATTAATTGTCTTTGAATTTTTCCAATAATATTTATCGTTAATCTCAATAGTAATAAAATCAAGCTTAGAAAAATTATAATTGTCTAAAACATTTTCAGCTGTGAAATATTTATTTAAATTAAGTAGGATGCCTATCTTAAGGTCTTTATAATTGTATATCAACTTTTTGATAACATTATTATAAAGATTGATAAACTTATCATAATAAGCTGATTCACAACTTATCTCTAGTTTCCATCTGCTCACTTGATATATACCAAATTTTTCTAGGCAATGATTAATAAAAGTTTCTACAATAATGTTCCATTGTTTTAGAGTGAAATACTTTTCATTATAAGAGAGTTTTATAAAAGGTCTTACCCCAGTATTTATTAGTAGTTCTAATAAATTATCTATATAAAACCAGTTCAAACTTTTATCATCATTCATGAAGTTTATTGTTTTGTCAAAAATATTTCCGAATCTGATATAATCAATATGAAGTTCATTAGTTATAGCTTCAAGACTACTTTTAAGTATAATATCCATACCATTGCTAGGCATGTTGATTTGGAGTATGTTTTCTTTATGAATCGTATCTATACTTTTATTAAGCATATTTACAGTAAGATAATATACTTGATTAAGGTTTCCCGATAAAAAATCTTTTGCAAGAAGTTGGATATAATTATGTAATATGGTTCTGCTATTAAAAGTGACAGATGTATTTTTTTTCTTAGGTGATATATCTGATAAATATTTTTTCCTAAAAGAACTAGGAGTTTCCTTATAAGTTTCTTTGAATAATTTTGTATAAGCTTTAACACTGGAGAAACCATGTTCCAGAGCAATATCAATAATCATCTTGTTTGAATTAAGCAAATCATTCATGGATTTATTTAGTCTAAAAAGATTAAGATACTTATTAAACCCAATACCAACCCTGTTTTTGAAAAATTTGGAGAGATAGTGAATGCTTATGTATTCCTGTTCAGCAATTTGTGATAGAGTAAGTTTTTTATTATAATTCTTATTTATATTTTCAATAATTGATATTAATCTTTGCTGTGACCTGTCATTATGATTTCTGTCGTTAATCATAGTTTTCTTAAAATTCCTTAGCAATAATTCAACTAAAGCTAAAGATTGTTTCAGAAGTTTTATCTGATATGTATTTTCTTTGTTTAATCTATACCACATCATGATGACTAAATTTTCTTTTATGGTGTTATAGGTGTTGGAATCTTTGTTTAACATAGTCGAATTCATATGAAAAACAATTTCTGTAAAACCTTGATAATATTTCTGATAGAAATAAGGATCTAGTTGAAACACTAAAATTATTATATCGTCTCCTAATGGAGTGATTTCGTGCATCTCATAACTATTTATAAGAATAATATTGTCTTGATGAACGATATAACTAGAATCTCTTATTTTAACACGTACAGAACCTTTCAGTACAAAGAGAATTTCTATTTCTTTATGCCAATTCATAGGGTATACACGTTTGCTTTCATGTAAAAAAATACTAAAAGGTAAATTACCACTATGCTTAATAATCTCAAATTTCGTATTCATAATCGATCGCCTTCTTTATTAAATATATTAAATAACCATTTGACTAAATATTATGAACTCATATTTATAAATTTTTAGTAAATTAAAGTTCAAAAATAATACCTTATAATAATAAAAAAATCCTCCTTAATTATTGATATAATCAATATATATCAACTATTTCTTAACTTTATAATCTTACCTTAATAGTATCTTTATCTTACTAAAAAGTCAATAATATATAGTGCAAAAAAAGTACATTATAGGGTATAATAATTGACATATGAATTATTGCTATTAAAAGTTGACAAAAAAAGGTTATCATTTAACCAAAAGGAGCACCGAGAAAAAAGTCCAATGGTGTTAATCTATAGACATGAAATATGAAAGGAAATGGTATCTAATATGGAAAGCAAATTAAGGATATTAGTAATAAATCCAGGGTCAACTTCTACAAAGATTGCAGTATTTGATAATGAGCAACAATTATTTGAAGAAACACTTAGACATTCTACAAAAGAACTTGAAGTATTTGATACAATATTAGACCAATATACATTCCGTAAAGATGCAATAATAAGTGCTCTTGAAAAAAGACAGATTGAATTATCTAGTTTAAGTACTATTGTAGGTAGGGGTGGAATTCTAAAGCCTATTGAAGGTGGTACATATCTATTGGAAGATAAGTTGATTGAAGCTCTAAGAGATGGAGCTATCCAAAAAGGTCATGCATGTAATTTAGCAGGTCTTATTGCTAATGACATTGCTAAAGAGCTAGACATAAAAGCATATATGGTTGATCCACCTTGTGTAGATGAGATGGACGATGTTGCAAGAATTACAGGGTTAGAAGGTACTAGTAGAATTAGTATGTTCCATGCCCTTAATCAAAAAGCGGTTGCTAGAAGGGCTGCTAAAAAAATAGGAAAGAGATATGAAGAGTGTAATTTTATTATAGCACACGTAGGTGGAGGTATATCTGTTGGTGCACATAAAAAAGGAAGAGTAATAGATGTCAATAACGCACTGGATGGAGATGGACCATTTTCACCAGAACGATCAGGTGAATTACCTACAGGTGATTTGGTTGATTTGTGTTTCTCTGGGAAATATAACAAACAGCAAATCAAAAAGTTGTTAGCTGGTAAAGGTGGTATAGTTAGTTATCTTGGTGTAAATGATGTAAGAGTTGTTCAAGAGATGATAGAGAAAGGCAATGAAAAAGCAATTCTTATATATGAAGCAATGGTATATCAAGTTGCAAAAGCCATAGGAGCAATGGCCACTGTTTTAATGGGTGATTATGATATGATAATTCTAACTGGTGGTATTGCTTATTCAAAGATGTTCAGTGAAAAATTAAGGAAGAAAATTAATTTTTTAGGTGAATTTGAAGTTTTTCCAGGTGAAGATGAATTGATAGCCTTAGCAGAAGGTGGACTTCGTATACTTACAGGTGAAGAAACAGCAAAATTATTCAAATAAGCTATTGAATATTTGCAATAATCTATGTAAAATATAAAAATCAGTATAAAAAGGGATTGGTTGGATGGTTTGTAAATTTGAAGATATAATGAAGTTAGCCAAAACAAAAGAACCTAAAGTGCTTTCGGTTGCTGTAGCTCAAGATATAGATGTTTTGATTTCTGTGAAGATGGCAATTGAAGAAGGAATAATTAAGGCTATTCTTGTAGGGGACAAAGAAGAGATACTCAAGATTGCAAAAAAGATAGATTTTAATGTTGACAATGTAGAGATAATTGATGAAAAAGATAAAGTAGAAGCATGTAATATCGCTGTAAAAAAGGTAACAGATAAAGAAGCTGATATGGTGATGAAAGGTATCATTGATACTGCTGTCATTTTAAAAGCCGTTTTGAATAAAGAAGCTAATCTAAGAACGGGTAGAGTATTAAGCCATGTTGGTGTTATGGATATACCTGGATATGAGAGGGTATTATTGATATCTGATGCAGCAATGAATATTGAACCAGACCTAATGACTAAAAAGCAGATAATTGACAATTCTGTTATTGTAGCTAGGAGCATAGGTATTGATGAACCCAAGGTTGCTATGTTATGTGCAAAAGAAAAAGTAAATCCGAAAATGCAAGCCACAGTTGATGCAAAAGAACTTGAAGAAATGAATAAAAGAGGGGAAATACATAATTGTATCGTAGGTGGTCCTCTAGCTCTGGATAATGCAGTATCAGTAGAAGCTGCTAACCATAAAAAAATTGATAGTCCAGTTGCTGGAAAAGCAGATATTTTGATAGTGCCTTCTATTGAAGCAGGTAATGTATTATATAAATCATTGGTTTTCTTAGCTAATGCTAAAGCGGCTGGTGTTTTAGTAGGTGCAAAAGTACCTATTGTTGTAACATCAAGAGCCGATACTGAAATATCTAAGATTAATTCTATTGCTTTAGCTATGTTAATGACTTCTAAATAGCTGTGAAGAAATAATTGAATAATCAGGTTGCTAAAAATGTTCTTATTTAAATAAGGGCATTTTTTATATCCATTTATCTGTCTATACTTATAGAATAAATGAGTAATAAAATTGATAATATTATAATAAATTATAAAATAGTGTATCTATTTATGGGAAACAATTGAAGTATAAAATAAATGAGCAAGTTGATTAAAATGTAAAAATATGTAGGTATAAATTACTATATATGGTAAAAAAGTGTATAATGTTTAAATAATGTAAATTAGTACTTAATACCTAAAAAGTCCTTTTTTTAATGACTAGTAGATGGTATAATAAATTTATTAAAAAAATATATTTATTATCATCTCACAAATAATACAAAATAATCAAAAAAGTATAATAACAAATAAATATATATATTAATAAAAATCTAAGTAAGATAATATTTACTTATAATCATTATGACACTTAAAAGATTGACAAAATAGTAATTATATAATAGAAAAATTGAAGGAGGAGAACTATTCATGAGAAAGTATAAGATTTTAAAACAATTGTTTACTGTTATACTTGTAATTGCGATTACAGTTACAGGAATCCCGATTAACTCTTATGCAAATGAGACAGAACCCAAAGCTCAGACCATTGATATTGAACAAGCTTTGAAGAATAAGACAGAAAATGATAATATTCCATCAGAGAATGAAAACATAAATAATACTAATGATAATGAATTGATGAAGCATAATCAAGAAGAAGAGGAAAATGAAGACGAATCAAGTGATGATGGAATAAACACTGAAGGAAATAATCAAAATCAAGAAAATCAGAATATAGATAAAGATGAGGAACAAGTTTCTGATGAGAATAATGGTGAGAAAGTAGACGATACCCATGATTTTGATAATGATAATAGCAATGAAAATGCAAATTTAGATAAAGAAGAAGATGATATCCAAAAGGATGCTGAAGAAGATGACTTAGATAAATTAGATGAATCAAATAATAAAAAACAAGCTAATGAACTTTCTAGTGTAGTTATTAGTAATGTAGCAGGTAGAAGCAAAGTCAATATATACATTGGAAATGAATTTTATGAGCATTTAGATGGTGAAACATCTGATGATATGTTAATTATTGAACCAAAAGGAACAATAATCAGACTAGAAGCTATTGATTATCCAGGTGCTGATCCAACTCATATATTTAATTGTTGGTTTGTTCAATCACAATTGAGTAATACTTATATAACAGATAGTATTATTGAATTTAATATTGAAGACTATATAAAAGTAACACCATGGCATAATGCTAACCTAAAACCAGAAGAAAAAGAAGTAATAATCAGTGGAGATAGTGTGATAGAGATTCCTTATAAAAATGATGTTACCAAGAATTATACTGCAGAAGTATATGATGAATCTGGTGATATCATTGAAGATTTAACTATTACATGGTCTATAAAAAATGAGTTGGTTGGTGTAAATATTAACCAAACAGGGGGAGTTACTGTTACTGGTGAAGCGACTGTTAGTAATTTCACTATAATAGCTATTACTCAAAATGGTACTAAAGGAGAAATGCAGATACAACTTAGTCCATATGCTATACCAGATGCTCCTAATTTAACAGCAGATGATATTAATAATATAATTATTGGTCAAGACGCAAATAGAGAAAATATGGAGTACACAATAGGGGATAGTGATAATTGGGAAACATATGATTCTGATAATCCTCCAGATTTAACAATGGATGTTGTTATCAAGCTTAGGTTTATTGGTACAGAAACAATACCACCAAGTAACATAACAACATTACAATTCAATTATAACTATATAGAAAATTTTAATGACGATAAAGAAATATATACTGACATTCAAAGTGATAATAGAGGATATTTAAGTGTAAAACATTATGATATCGCTAATGATTCACAAGTTGATGAAAATGATAGGGTTAAGATGTTTGGTGATGAGAGATACTCTGATTTCATTATTCAGACTCCTATAGAATCAGCATATGGAGATTACTTTGATATGTATAATGAGAGCCAACAAGGTTCATTATATTTTGAAGCCAATTACAATAATAACTCTCATGAAGCTTTTGAAAAAGCTATAGTCATGTGGGGATATTTTGTGCCTGAAAAAACTGGTGAATATCAATTATATGCTTATTCAGATGATGGAATATATGGTTCTTTGACAGTTGGAAATGAAGATAAAATATTTGTTAACAAATGGCAGTATCAATCACCTTCTACAAGAGGTAATGGTACAGTGTACCAGATGCAAGAAGGTAAGATATACCCAATATATATGAATTTCTTTGAGAATAGAAAAAGTCAATCTGCATTTAAATTACAAATGTCTTTTAATGGTAATACAATAGAAGATGTACCAGGTACTTACTTATATCCAAGTTCCAAAAACTTGGCTTATAATAATAATGTCCCTGTAATGGGTATAAATGTAGAACCTGAGTCAACTATAATTAATTTAGATGAAAATGATAGTATAACACTTAATGCAACAATAGAACCGATAAATGCAACTAATAAAAATATAAATTGGTCTTCTAGCGATGATAGTATTGCAAGGGTTGATTCTAATGGTAATGTAACACTTAATAAAGTTGGTGTTGTAACAATAACAGCTACAACGGAAGATGGAAATTATGAAGATAATTGTGTCATAACTATTAATTCAAATCTTACAGGAGACCCTCATGATTTCTTTTATGCAAGTGATGATAAAGGAACTTTGGTAAAATATTACCCATATAGGAATTCAAATAAAACAGATAAGATCGCTTCAAAAATAGATGATTATAGAGATATAGCAACTTTACCTGATGGAACTTTAGTAGGTGTCACCCAAAATGGTAATCTTTATAAAAATATTGAGTTGGGTATAGATGAAAGAGAAAAAATAGGACCTGGTTTTTATACCGATAACGAAGATAATCATTCCTATTTCAATGATTTTTATGGAGTAAATGCATTAACTTCTGATTCTAATGGTAATCTATATTATGTTGAAGAAGATTATGGAATAATTAGAAAGTATGATATTACAAATAATGAAATAACTGATGTTGTAGCTACAGGATTGTCTTCTGCAGGAGATATTGTTTTTCTTGATGCTAACACAATTTATTATACTGCTTATGATTATTGGAACTACTATTATCTAGTTAAAGTTAATATTGCAACAAAGCAGGTCAGTAAAATTGCTAATTTATCACGAATACCTTATGGTATAGCATCGCTCAATAACAAATTATTTGTAACGTATACAAAGAAAAATCAAAGTTATGTTGATATATATGATGTAGAAGGCAATAAATTAAATCATAAATCTGATAAAATTAATCATTTGGAAAAAGTATTTGGAGCTTCACAAGGAATTGAAAAAGTAGTATCTAATCCACCTGTTGCCAAAGATGTACGAATTGAAGGTAGTGCAAAAGTTGGAAAAGAACTTACAGGGTCATATACTTATGAGGATCCTGAAGGTGATGAAGAGGGTAATTCTAGGTATCAATGGTATAAATCAGAAGGTGACTCAAGTAGTTATACACCAATTAATGATGCTACTAATAAGAAGTTATTAATAACTGAAGATTTAATTGGGTGCACTATAAAATTTGAAGTAACTCCAATAGCTAAGACAGGTACTTACCTTAAAGGTAATTCTGTAAGATCAAATCCTACAGAACAAGTTGTACCTCTACCTTTTGAATTAATAGGACCATATGATTATGATTATTTTTATTTAAATAATAGAAATGGAAAAATAATAAAATATTATCCTGAAAGTAATAATTATGAGCAAGTTGCTCATACAAACAAAACATATTTAGATATTGCAAATTATAATGATGATATTATAGGGGTAAGGGACGGTAAATTATACAAGAATATAACTACTAACCCTATAAAGATTAAAGAAATTAGTGATAGCACAATAAATTCCCTTACTTATAATAATGGATTATATTACTATGTTGAAGGTACGAAGCTATATGCTTATAACCCAAATACTGAAACATTCTACGAGTTGAAAGATATTGGCTATACATCTCAAGGCGATTTAGTAGCTTTTGATGGTGATATGTATTTATTGGCTGCTACAAGCAATAGATATGATGCAAAGCTTATAAAAATTAATTTTGATAATAATTATTCTACATCTGTTATTGGTGAATACTATAGTAAATATGCTATGGGTATAGCTGTAGCAAATGATACTTTATTTATTGGCTATAGTAATATAGTTGCAAAAGTTAATTTACAAACTGGATATTTATATGATGAAACTAGAATAAGGGCACTAAATAATATATATGGCGCTGCTCAGGGTGGGTATGCAAATCCAGTTTCGTCGGAAGCAGGACTACAATCACTAGCACCAATAGATGAACCAACATTTAATTCTAGTACCACAAACTATATAAAATATTTAGAACCAGGTACAATAACTAGACCAGATGTTGTATATGAAACTATTGATAGTAATGCAACTGTAGAAGTTATTAAAGATAGTCAAACAGAAGTTGAAGGTATTACAACAGTAATTGTAACAGCAGAAGATAGAATAACAACTATGATGTATACAGTTGAGTTTATATTACATCATAGACCAGTAATTGAATTAAATGGTAATAAAATAGTAGTTGTTGATTACAATGGGTCATATACAGATGCAGGAGCAAAAGCTTTTGATATAGAAGATGATAATGATACATTAACCGAAGAGATTGTAACAACTGTTACTAAACCAAATGGAACAATAGTACCTTACGTAGATGGTATTATTGATACTAAAATACCGGGTAATTATACAATACACTATAATGTAACAGATTCTACAGGTTATATGGCTGATGAAGTAACAAGAACAGTAGTAGTGAAGGAAGATGAAGAAGCTCCAGTGATAACCCTAGTAGGAAATGCTTCCGAAGAAGTAACCTATGGAGGAACGTATATAGATGCAGGGGCCACAGCTTATGACAATGGGGATGGAAATATAACAGATGATATAGAGGTAACTATAACCAAAGACGGTAGTACTATAGATGCAATATCTACAGTTGACCCAGGAACATATATTTATCACTACAATGTATCCGATGAAAAAGGTAACGAGGCAGACGAAGTAACAAGAACAGTAGTAGTGAAGGAAGATGAAGAAGCTCCAGTAATAACCCTAGTAGGAAATGTTTCGGAAGAAGTGACATATGGAGGAACGTATGTAGATGCAGGAGCCACAGCATTAGATAATAGAGATGGAGATATAAGTGAGAACATAGTAGTGACTATAACTAAGAACGGTGAAAATGTTGATAAAGTATCTACAAATGAGCCAGGAACATATATCTACCACTACAATGTATCTGATGAAAAAGGCAATCAAGCCCAAGAAGTAACAAGAACAGTAATAGTAAAAGAAGACGAAGAAGCTCCAGTAATAACTTTAGTAGGAAATGCTTCGGAAGAAGTAACCTATGGTGGAACGTATGTAGATGAAGGAGCAACAGCCTATGATAATAGAGATGGAGATATA